>LKUD01000052.1 GCA_001412355.1 Methanoculleus sp. SDB | reverse complement strand
TATTTGCAAACAACCCTGATTTTTCTTTTTTCTCACTAATCTGTTACCATCACCGGCGCTTTAGCTTCCGATCGTGGAACTGGAAAGGGAGATAACGCGGCTCCTACCACCGCACCCGGTACCCGGAGGCCGTGAGAATGCCGATGACCGCATCATCCCATTCGGCATCACCGAGCCCGTTCAGTGTCGGCTTTACCTGCTCCCAGAGCCGGCCGAGTTCGGCACTATCCGGAATAAAAGTACGCTGGTAAAAAACACGCCCGGCCCGCCGCCCCCGAGAATCCAGAATCAGCAGGCGCCAGCAGCAATAATCCCGGCAGATATCGGGGCGCGTCCGATGGACCGTGCACCATGCCTTCCCGGCCGGATCAAACCTCAGAAAGGGGCATGCCTCCGGCAGCGTCTCGATACTGCTCCTGTCTTCAAAGAGGGAAATCTTGTCGGGATCGACCCGCACCTCCTTCACGTCGCCGGAATAGGAGTTGTACACGACGAACGTGTAATTGTCGAGGTCCTTCGTAATGCTGTGAACGAGCTGCATGTGGCTGCAGCAGTCGCCGCACTGGCAGCACTCACAGGCGATGGCGACAGGCCCCCCGGACACCGGGCAATCCGCGCAACGGCACAATCATTGCCGGGTATGTCTCACCGCGTACCATAAGATACCTGTCTATTGTTTCCACAGCGGGCCCGGCTGATGATGTCATACCAAAGCCGTGAACAATCCGCGGATAAAACGCCCGAGGCGGCTTGCTTCGAGGAGAGAAATATATCGCTCCTGCACCGCCAACCGGGACCGAACCGTCGCATCCAGTGCTGCGGCACGCGATTTGATCGATTCGAGGGCGTTCGTGAATTCGGCAGTTCCGTCATCCGCATCAAAACCGGATCCGGTCTCAGGCTGCGTGATCTCCGCACGCAGCGCCTTCACCCGTCTGCAAAGACCGGAGATATCCCTGCGAAGAAGATAAAGCTGATCCTCGACCTCACGTGTACGAATCGCCCTGATGGTTTCCTGAATAATTTCCCCGTCCTCCGGCTGTATCCGGAGTGAGGCATGCCCGGCTTCGATGCGCTGCTGGTTGCTGATTATCTGATTGCACATTGCGGTGATTCCGTCGGTGACGGTAACCAGCTCTTCGCATCCCAGGATAATACCATCGAGAAGCGAGAGATATGGTTCCTCAACGCGGGTGAAATCAACAGTGTAGCGGGATCCGTATGAAGCAAGGCGGTTTATGCGTTTTCTGGTATCGGCAATAAAAAGATCAAGATCCGAAACCGACGGATAGGCCCGGGAAATACGCTGGAAATCAACAGGTTTTGTTGTGAGGAGCGCCTGAAGACGCTGAATGCAGTCCCTGATGCATTTCTCCTCGCTTTGGCTATTAAGATCAACCAGATATCCCGATATCTCTTCTATGGTCGGTCCGAGTGACCGGATATTCTTCCGGATATCAGGCAAACGGGTGAATGCGGCAAACCGGGTTGCCAGTGCCGACCTGGCTGATATCACTGCGGAGATGTCAGTCTCGCAGATGTTAAGGAGTGCCGTAAAACTCTCAAGGCGTCCGAAATATCTCTCCTGAGTGGCTTCAAAAACGGACAGATGCTGAGCGAATTCGGCCAGCCTTCTCTCAACTGATGCGAGGTTCGCTTCGCACACCACAGCATTCGCCTTCTCGCTTTTGACGATCTCTTCCGTGATTCGCGATGCCCGGAGTCGTGCGGTACCGGCGTCGCACTCCTTCCGTATGGACAGAAGAACACCCGGGATCTCTGCAAGACTCTTTTCGGTTTTATTAAAATGGATATCAAGAGTAAGAGCGGAAAAAACCTGATTGTCTTCGCTGCTGATCTCCCAGAAAGCATGTGTGGCATTTAACTGATCCTGGCGTTCTCTGATAATGGCATATCGATTCACAAGATCCCCGTGCTTTTCTGCGAGGCGGGAACATTCCTCCAGCAGTTCGTTCATTGTATCGAGGGCCGGGTCCCGCATCTCACGTATCCGGTGGTTCTCGATGTCGCGAAGTCTGTCGATGACGGTTTTTTTCGCGTGCTCCGTAAGGAGCCGCATCTGGCGATCTGCAGGGATGCCCGTACGCGTGTTCACGTTACTATAGGCATAAACCATATCAATCTCGGAAAGGTAGCCAAGATGCCATATTTTATTGTCCATCTCCGTAACCCTGCCGTTAAGGATGAGCTTGCCCAATCCGAGTGCGATGGATGCCAGATCAGTAAGGGTTTCATTCGCATCGTGTTCACGCTGTATCCCCTTGCTGAAAAGAACGTCGTGGGTAAGCTCATGTGCCACTATCGCACCGATAGTGCGCCCACGGGCAACAGAATCCCTGATATGCAGGTAATTCGCAGAGATCTTAATAGTCCGGTTTATCAATGCTCCGTTGGATAGGATGCCACAGGAATACATGCCGGGTGTATCCCCGAATAATCCTCCGAATTCAATAGTAAGGGCAGGACGCCCTACATGCCGGAAGAGGGGTGAACAGGCCTCTGCGAACTCAGTACTCGAGACTGCAGTTCCCAGACGCTTATAAAATTCGGACGAGGGATCAAAGGGTTCCAGTATACCAATCTTTGATTTTAGCCATGGAATATTCGCATCCACCCAGTCAGGATTGAAGTCTTTCATAAAATTCACTCACCCCGCGAGTCCGCATAAGGAGAAGGCCTGCCGTATGTGAGATTCGGTTATCACTAGTGATAAACCTATTGGATATACAAACATTGTAGAACGGACCGTCCTGATCGCCGTGTGCCGGCACAATTTCGAGATGACGTTCCTCCACCGGAGCACGAGCCATCCGGCCCCCCACGAAAGATCAGGCGGTAAACGCCACGGCTCCTGCCATCCGACAGATCTCCCCAGCGATTGGTACGGTGCGGTAGGCGGAGCAATGAACGGACAGTTTCGGGATATATCACGAAAGTGCCATCTTTTACGGAATAAGCCGGGATAAATAAATAGTAAAAAAGGTGGATTTTCAGGCCTTTCCGAGCCACTCGGCGACCTGTTCGGGATGAGCATTCACCCATTTCAAGGCGGCATCCTCCTCTGTCATCCCCTCATTCATGTCGAGCATGATGGATTCCATATCAGCAGCCTCCCAGTGGAACCGCTCGAGGATGGCATAGACCTCCGGCATCTCATCCGCCAGACCCATCCGGGTGTAGGTGGCGATATACTCCTCACCGCCGTAGATGTTTTGGGGGTCGTCGAGATACTTGAGATCCCACTTGACAAACTTCCAGTGTGGCGACCAACCGGTGACAACGATCCAGTCCCCGTCTTTTATCGCCGATTTCAATGATGCCACCATGCCGGCTTCACTGCCGGCCTGGAGCGTATATTCAAGGCCATAGTCCTCGATTGCCTTGTCGGTTCCCCGCATGATGCCGGCGCCGGGCTCAATGCCGATGATCGTTCCGTCAAATTTGTCCTTTACGGAGTTCAGTTCCTCAATCGAGTCGATGGTGACGTATGACGGGACCGCGAGGCCGCACCGGGTACCCTGCATGTTGATCCGGACAAACTCAATGTCGTCCCCCACACTCTCCAGATACTGCCCGTGACAGGTCGGGAGCCATGCACCCACGAAGAAGTCACCGGAGCCTTCGGCAAGGCCCTGCCATGCAAGACCCACATCGACGGCCTTTATCTCAAGATCATATCCTGCCTGGTCAAATACCAGCTTGAGAACATTTCCGCTGGAGGTTTCGGTATCGTAGGGGATGGCGATGAGGACTACTTTTTCCTTCACTCCGGTGTCCGTTGTCCCCCCATCCGTTGCCTGCAGGTTCCCATCCTGGCCCGTGCATCCCGCAGCCAGAATTCCTGCGCACAGAATAATTCCAATAATGAAAAACACATTCAATCTTTTACCTAACACGATAACACAACCAATTCAGACCGGTATTTTAAGATAACACCGGAAAAATTTTACATACAATATTTTGTCTGAATTCATAAAAGTGTTACTGCGCAGGTATTTTTACAAAAAAGACCAGAATATACGTTTTTGCAAAAAAAACAAACTCCCTATACTATAAATCCGGATCACGGTAACATGACCCGTTAAAAACCAAATTCATGCGATATTTTTGCAAATAGCAATGAATACATACCATTTTGAGGGTTTCCACCCGGCGTTATAATAAAGGGTGCATTATACTGCATTTTCAGGAAGGCTTCGCCGGGGCCATATGTAACGTATTCCGGAGTGCGGATCAATTTTGGTGCACCATCACATCATAGTCGAAAAAATGGTGCACCACCCCTAATTTATATCATGATCAGATAAAAATCGTTTAATAGTATGCACCATAACGTTAACGGCACGGTGCATCATAGCCGAATTTTATCAGCTTGTCAGGGTTTTTCTGCACCGGTTTATAGGAGTGAGTGAAATTTTATGGAACCAATCGAAGAAAAGAGCAGGAACAACCTCTTCCTGATTGACAATACCGCAAACCCTGCACCACTCGGGCTCTGTGCATTCGGGATGACCACAATTTTGCTCAGCATCCACAATGCCGGAGCAACAGGGCTGACCAGCCCCATCGTCTCGATGGCGCTCTTCTATGGCGGACTTGCCCAGCTCATCGTCGGTCTTATGGAATGGAGGAAGAACAACACCTTCGGCATGGTCACCTTCGGGAGTTTCGGGCTGTTCTGGATCTCCTTCGCGGCAATCCTGATGATGCCGGCGCTCGGCCTTGCCACGGCACCAACCCCTGTTGATCTCGCGGCATTCCTGTCTGTCTGGGGTATCCTGATCGTCGGGCTCTTTATCTGCAGCCTGAAAATGCACCGTCTCCTGCAGATCACCCTCGCGGCAGTCGTGCTTCTGGTGGTGCTCCTCGTGGCCGCAAACCTGACGGGCGTGCACCTGATCCATACCCTTGCCGGTCTTACCGGTATTGTTGCCGGCGCTCTGGCGCTTTACATGGGTATTGCCGCAGTCATCAACGAGATCTATGGCGGCCGGGTGCTCCCGGTCTGAACAACTTTTTTTCCCTGAAAGGGCTATGGTCATTTTTAACCGGATGAATTTGGGCACCCGGTCAATCTCCCCCGCTTATCAGCCTGAGATTTGCAATACCCGGCCTCAATGATATTAACAACGGAGGATCCAGTCAGCGACTTCAGCCTTCTCATCCCAGGCACCAAAATCCCCCCGCCATCAACGCCCATATCTCAGATCTCACGGCCGCACGGGAAGGCACACTATAGCAGACGCTAAGGAATTTGCATAAATCCAAAGCTTGTTTTCTATACCGTTATCATCATTGATGGGGAAGGGACACGGATTGCCATCTTTCAGGGAGTGATGTACCGGAAAACATCCAGAGATAATGCATCATAACCGGAGAGACAGCTGATGCCTGAAAAATTTTGATAGAGAATACCTTTTTCTTTGTTCAATCTTGAATGATCTTTCAAGTAAATTACATGGATAACGTCTGATTCTGAATAATCATCACAACAACAGCTATCCTGACCGGTTTGGGGGCATATATGGAACACTATAAGATCAGATTTGATAAAGAGAAGGAAACACTGCTGGTTCCTCTCATCTGCAAAGCCCGTGAAACCATGAAGGATAATCCTGTAATATCGGATCAAAATGCCGTCAGAATGGTTGAGAGCATCGATTATGACTTTTCGCTATTGAAAGTGCCGAAACAGACCCATGTTACGATCTGCATCCGGGCGAAACAGTTCGATCACTACGCGAGAGCGTTTCTTGAAAATAATCCGAATGGCACGGTTCTCCATCTGGGCTGCGGTCTGGATTCCCGGTTTTTCAGGGTTGACAATGGGCGTGTGGAATGGTACGACCTTGATTATCCGGACGTGATTGAGCTGAGAAGGCATTTCCATGATGCATCGGATCGTTACCATCTGATTCCCTCATCAGTGACGGATTTGAGCTGGACGGAGATTCCTGCCGGAAATCCGGGACCTTTTCTCATAATCGCCGAGGGACTGTTCATGTACCTCCGGGAGGAGGATGTCAAATCCCTGGTTCTTAAATTGCAGGAGACTTTTCCCGGATGTCTGCTGGTATTCGACTCATTCAGCAAGCGGGCGGTAAAAGGGATGTCGAGGCATCCCTCCATCGATAAAACCGGTGCGGAGGTCTGCTGGGGGATCGACGAGGCCGGGGAAATCGAAGACTGGAATGACGGGATATCATTCGTCGAGGAATGGTATTTCACTGATTCGGACGAGATTAAAAAGCTGGATGCAGGCTACGGACTGATCTTCAGGATCGCCGGCCTTTTTTCCGCCGCGAAGAAAGCACACCGGATTCTGGCATTCAGACTGGGTTGAGGATTTCGCCTTGGTTTTTATTTTTAAAAAGTATTACGCTTTATCTGATGACAGATCGGCGAGAAGATTTTTTCAGTCAGAACCTCCGGCGAATTTGACCGCAGCTATCAGGGCGTCGATTGTATCGCTGTCCCCCACGTCATTTTTGTCGAACACATACTCTCCTGCGATCCGGACATCCTTTGCCGCCAGCGCTTCTGCAAGGAATGGGAGCGTATCCTTTGCCATCCCGCCGCAGGTGGCAAACAGGACGGCGGTTTTCCCTTCGCATCCGGTGAGCGCCTCGACCGCACCGTTGATCGCGGGAGTCGCCCGAAACGCCCAGACGGGAGTTCCGATCACGATACTATCGGATGCGGAAACGTCGATGGAAGCCGGCTCTATTTCGTCGCACTCCCCCTTCATTGCCCGGTAGCACCCCAGAGAGTACGCGGTGATCGTGGAATAGGGCGTAACGGCTTTCACCTCGACAAGGTCACCCCCGCAGGCCTCCTGTATTTTCTCTGCAATGCCCCGGGTGATCCCGGAATATGAATAGAATATCGTTATTACACGCATTGGTTCTCCCCCATTGTGCACGGGCATTCGAACTCTTCATTACTACTCTATTTATGAAAAAGAGAATGAATTACTTCATCCTTTGCACTGCCCCGACCGTGAACAGCAGGCCGATGAGGGTGATGAGCGGAAGAGCGAGGGTGGGGAATTCGGGGACGGAGACGGGTTCAATTGCGAGCGAACTCTGTAAATAGATCGTCGCAGAAGATTCCGGGTCCGTATGCAGAAGGTAAAATCCCGAGGAAGGAGGCGTCATTGAGAGAGAGAAAAGGATTGTTGCCGCCTGCCCATCTCCAAGGGTGAATTGATGCCATCCCGTCGCCATGGATACGTCGTCAGGAAATGAAGCGGGCACACCGTTCGTGTTGTCCAGCGTCATGCCGATGAAATTATCATGGATATTCCCATACACATAACCCGGTTCATCAATTTCCCAGACCTGCCCCGGAGCAGGGGAGCCGTGAGTGTCTCCGAATTCATTGAAGTACGTGTTGATGACTTCATCGATTTCTGCATCGAAAAATCCAAGAACGGTATGTGTTCCCGGTTTGTTTACCCGGACAGCAATTACTCCCAGTCCCGTGGAAGGATCAAAACCGGTAAGGTCCACCCCGGCCGGATAGCCGGATCCTCCCGCACTATAGAGAACGCCATCCACATTCAGGTCCCATTCATACATGGTGACATCAACCGCTGCCGCACCCGGCACCAGTGCCAGCAGAAGCACAGCGAATGTACAGATTGCCAGACTTTTCATGCTTTTCACGCTCCGTTATCATTACTCCCTGTCCGGAGTCACTTGTCCGGTAACTTTTAATTGGCTTAAAGATATGCAATGCACTTCCGCAGGAAGTAAAATCATCGAATCCGCCCGTGGCGTTACCGGTAATATGCGGCCATCCGGAGCGGGGGATTAGGTCAATAATATGCTGAACTACGGGTATTCGCTTCTTGAAGCGGAATGCCTCCTGGCGATCAACGCCACCGGCCTTGATGCTCATGTAGGGTTCCTGCACGAGATGCAGCCGGGCAAGAACAGCCTGGCGTATGACCTGCAGGAGCTATTCCGGTTCCTTGTGGATATGGCGATCATCAATCGTGTTGAAACAGATGTGATGACGGCGAAGGATTTTGTGAGGACGGAAAGGTATGCACTGCGACTGCAGCCTACGGGTGCACGGAAAGTGATGCTGCATTACCTGAAACAGAATGCGATGAGAGACAAGCCATTCACGATGAACAGGCATGTGCGGAAGCGGTTGGAGAAACGGGGATGAAATAAAAGAAGGAATGCTATTTCTTCCGCCGTATCGCCACAACCGTGAAAAGCAGGCCGGCAAGGGGGGGGAGCGGGAGGGCGAGAATTGTCACATCTCCAAGAACGAGTGTTTGAAAAAAATGATTTATATTCCCTCGTTCACTTACGAATAAAGAGAATCAAAAATGCCATTCCTATAATAATCACGACCGGAATTGCCATCGAGGGAAATTCAGGAACCGCACTTGGAATTGTCACGTCAGTGGTAATCGTACTGCGACTTTCGCCTATATAGGAGAATTCCGGAGGGCCCGTTAGGGCTAATGAATGAAATTCGGTTGCGATGATACCCGGCGTTGCGCGAAGTACTTTCATGTATATCGACATCGATCCGGATCCGAAACCTAAATCAAACGCTACAACACCCGGAGACTCGGACAACGCTGAACGTGATGCCGAAATAAATTCCAGGTCAGCCGGATCATAGGATATACCTATAGTTTGTTTACCATCTGCACCAATCTGTGAGAGACTAAAAACAGAATAGTCGATGTAATACTCCAGAATACCACCTGGTGCAACGGGATCGGGTGTGGCAACGACATCAACCCGAATACCAAATTCTAAATCCTTTGTTGCACTTGCCGTACCAATAATACACATTGCTATCAGCAATATTCCCAGTACAATCCGTTTCCTCATATGACATCCCCCTAATAATTTCAATGAACGTCATTATACGTGGGTGATAGTATCACGTGAGTATAATATGACAACCCGTTATTAAAAATAATAAAATAAAAATTTCTGCCATGCATAGCGTAGTATCGGTACCGATTATCACATGTATATATTGAGAAAAATATGTCGATTTCCTATACCTAATTTCTAAGTCAATGCCCCAGTAGAAATTGTAACACTTGACAGAGGGGGGTGATCAGCTATCGCGTACACCCAGAATCAGAATGTCGCCTTTTTTCGTCTTAGTAATAACCCCACAAAAAGATGCGAGGGGTGGGATTCGAACCCACGGACCCCTGCGGGACCGGATCTTAAGTCCGGCGCCTTTGGCCAGGCTCAGCAACCCTCGCCCAAATACTTGCCTCACGTATATTCTCCTGAGAGATAGTAACCTTTTTCAGTGAAGGGCCCCGGGATCCGGGTGTGAGGGCTTCGTGGCCTGTGGGTCCGGGAAGTCTCCGGAGGTCATGCCCGCCGGCCTGCGTGCAGGCCCCGGTGGTCCCGGGGTCAGGGGCTCCGGACGCTTCGGCCATTCTCCCGCCGGATCCGAGAAATGTTTATCCCGCCGGGCGGGGATATTTCCCTGAAGAACTGATGACGGGACCGGGAATGCGGACGGGGGCGGTGTGAGATATGGCGGGCAGCGGTGTGCCGGGATTCATCCTGCCGGCCGGGCTGGTGCTCGCACTTGTAGCCGTCATCGCCTATCCCGTTCTCCTTGACCGGCTCATCATCGGGCCCGAAGCCCTTTCCGCACGCAGCCGCCGGCATCCCGTCGCCGTCCTCCTCATCGTGGCCGCACTCGCCGCACTCGCGGCCGTCATGCTCATGACGGCCGGGCTGATCGGAACCGGAGCGGCGGGGGCTGCGGCCATCCTCGGGGCAATCGCGACGGTGTCGGCAACGGGTGTCCTCATGCCGTTTGCGGGATTTCCGGGGCGCCTGTCAGGGAGCGTGAGACGAAACGCCCTCATTGCCGGTGCCGTCTTCCAGTTCCCGTTCCTCGTCGCCCTGCTCGCCAACCCGGAAACATGGCCGGGCGGGCCCTCACCGCTCTTCGCGGACCGCCTGCCCGTCCTCGGCATAGCCTTCGATGCGGGTGCGGCGGCCTTGGGAACCGCCGGGACAGCCGGATATGAGGCCTTCTTTTCCGCAGCACTCCTGGCAGGGCTTTTTATCGAAACGGCCGCTGCATCGGGGCTTGTATTCCTGATCATCTGTGCCCTGATCCGCACCGGGCCCGGCAAGTGACGACAGGTCCCCGCAGGCATCAGCCTGCCGGGACACGCGGGGATCAGCGGACAACTGCCATATCGCATGCAGGGCGGGACATCCCACGAAAGGGGTACAAAATCTCACGTTCCCTGACCTGCACACCGACGCAGGAAGATCAACCGTAAAAAATGTGCAATTATTACCGGGATCCTATAAATTTTATGAATAATGTCAAATAAAAAACAAATATAAGTAGTGTAATACACACTGCTAATTGTATTGCGTCGGGATCGGGAATCGATTATGGCCCGAAACGAAATTGACGAGATTAAAAATGCGGAAGCAGCAGCGATCGCACGCCTCGAGGCTGCACGACACGAGAGTGAAGCCCGGATTTCCGCGGCAGAAAAAGATGCCACGGACCTCCTTTTAAAAAGGAGGCAGGAAGCCGGCGACACCGTCCTCTCGATGCGCCTCGAGGCCGAAGAGGCTGCAATCGCTGAAGCAGACCGCATCAGGGAAGATGCCCGTAAAAAAGCGGACGTCATCAAAAAGCAGCGAAGCCGGAACATTCCGGATGCAGTGCGGATTATCCTCGACGCGGTAACGGGTGAGAGGGATGTTTCTACCTCTGGAGATGCAGAAGGCAATCATCGGGGTTCATGAATCATATCAGGATACGATCATCGCAACCCTTCATGAAGCCGGTATCATGGAGATCATCAACATCTGGGACAGGGCGAGTGACATCTCTGCACTGCTTCATGAGGCGGAACGAACGCCGGATATCGACAGGTGCACGGAGGAACTCCAGAAGGTCACCGTGATCCTCGATGCACTGCACGGATCGCATGACACCACACCCCGCTCGATCCGGGAGATGCTCTTCCCCCGCCCCGTTCCGAAAATACCTGTCAGGAAAAAAGACTTCTCCGAACTATGCCGCGAGCGGGAGGCTGTGACGTCGGGTGCCGATGACGCCCTTGCCATCCGGAGGGAACTCGAATCCCTGCGGGAACGCATCGGACGCAGGGAGATAACACGTGAAACCGCCGGGTACCTCTCCCCGCTGGATATCGATTTCCGGCACCTCGGGGAATCCGCCTGTCTCTGCACCATTCCGGTATCAGCTCCGCCGGAGGCATGGAACAGCGTCCAGGCCGCCCTCCGCGATGCCGGAGGAGACGAACTCGTGATCGCAACAGCGGAAATGCGGGACCGGTACATCGCAGTCATCACCACGCTTCGCGAGAACCGCGAAGCCGTGCAGAAAATCCTCCGCGACCGAAGAATCGCCGTTCTCGACTACGATCCGGTATCCGGAAGACCCGCCGACGTCATAGCGGAGATCGATGCCGAGATTGTAGCGCTTGAGGAACAGGAAAAGGCATTGAAGGCCCGTCTGACAGAGATAGATGACCGCTTCGCCACGCCGCTGCTCACCGTCCACGAGGAGCTGGGGATAGAGAAAGTCAGGATGCTTTCCCGCATGAACTTCGGGAAAACCAACCATACCGTCTTCATCGAAGGGTGGGTGGCGAAAAAAAACGCAGCGGCATGTGAAAAACTCTGCCTCGGTGTCACGGATGGGCATGCATTCTGCTCGTTTGCCGATCCCGGCGATGACGGGGACGTCCCGATCGTGTACGACAATCCCCCGTGGCTGCGTCCGTTTGAGCTGATCACGACGATGTTTGCCCGGCCGAATTACGATGAGATCGATCCGACGTTCTTTACCGCCCCGCTCCTCATCATCTTCTTCGCCCTGATGCTCGGCGACGCGGTCTACGGCCTCTTCATCGTGCTGCTCGGAGCCTTGCTGAAAAACGGGCTCGGAAGGGTAAGCCCGTCCATGAGGGACATGAGCATCATCCTGATGGTTGCCGGAGCAGCCACCGTTGTTTCGGGCATTCTTCAGGGAGGGTATATGGGAGATGTTCTGCCCCGCTTTTTCGGGATACAGCCGCCGTTTGTCATTTTCAATGCACTGAAGTCTCCCATAGAGTTCCTGCAGATCGCCCTCATAATCGGGGTGCTCCAGATCAATCTCGGCCTTCTCCTGGCCGCACACCAGAATCTGCGGAAAAAGCGGATGCGCCTTCTCATGCACGAACAGCTGTCATGGTTTCTGATCCAGCCGGGGGCCGCCGTTATGATCTTTGAGTTCTTCGGATGGGGGGCGCCGGGCACTCTTCTCAGGATTCCGGCTTACGCGGCGGCACTCATCGGGGTGGCACTGGTCCTCTCAGACAAGGGCCTCCTGGGCCTCTTCGACTTTACCGGATTTCTGGGTGACTGGCTCTCTTACGCCCGGCTTCTCGCGCTTGCCCTTGCAACGGGTGGAATCGCGATGACCGTCAATATTCTCACCCAGATGGTATCGGGTGACCACCCGGTGATGATGGTTGCGGCGGTCGCCGTCTTTGTCATCGGGCAGACATTCAATTTCGTCCTGCAGACGCTCGGTGCGTTTATCCACTCGCTGAGGCTGCAGTTCGTCGAATTTTTCGGAAAATTTTACAGTGGCGGCGGAAAGGAGTTCGCACCGTTTTTCGTTCGCCGGGATAGAACAGAGCTTCAGGGAGGCGAGTGATATGGTGCTAAGTGTGGGTACGGTTCTTGTCATCATCGGAGCGGGTCTGGCTGTGGGAATCTCAGCACTCGGAGCAGGTATAGGCGTTGGAATTGCAGGAGCAGCTGCCGCCGGAGTCACTGCGGTCGATCAGGATAAATTCGGCGTCGCCCTCGTATTCCAGGCACTCCCCCAGACCCAGGGGATATACGGGCTGCTTATTGCAATTCTCCTCCTCATGAGCACGGGCGTCCTTGGCGGCGGGTCCGCGGACGTACCGGTTTCCGTCGGCCTTACGGCGCTCGGTGTCGGCATCGCAGTCGGGTTGTCCGGGCTTTCCGCAATCGGACAGGGCATCGCAGCAAGCAGCGGGGTTGCCGTCGCGGGACGCGACAGCGAGGCGGTTGGAAAAGGCCTTGTGTTCTCGGTCCTTCCGGAAACGCAGGCGATTTACGGTTTGCTGGTTGCCATCCTGCTGATGGCGTTCACCGGCATGTTCACGGGCGTCTACACCCTGCCCGCGGCGGTCGGTTTTGCGGCAATCGGGAGCGGCATTGCCATCGGGTTTGCCGGATTGTCGGGGATAGGTCAGGGCATCACGGCGGGAGCGGGCATCGTCGCCACCGCCCGGAATCCCGATGTCATGGGCAGGGCTCTTATCTTCGCGGTGATGTCCGAGACCTTCGCGATCTTCGGGCTCCTGATAGCTATCCTGATCATGTTCGGAATCGGACTTTTCGGAGGGGCTTAAACAGCCGATCGGAACCATGAGTCTTGAAACCATCATCAGCCGGATTGATGCGGATACGGATAGCGAAATCCAGAGCATACAGTCCGAATGCGAAAAAAAGGTCCGGGCAATAGTCGCCGATGCCCGTAAAACCGCCGATGCGGAGTATGCACGCATCCTCGCGGACGGGAAACGGGAGATCCGTGCTGCCGTGAAAAAGATCCTCTCGCAGGCATCGATGGATGCCCGGCGCATCGTCCGGGTGGAGCGTGAGGCAGGGATCTCGCACTGTTTCATGGAAGCGGAGAAGGCGCTAACCGTCCTCGTCGGGACGAGCGGGTACAGGCAGGTTCTGGAAAACCTGATCCAGAGCGGCCTTGCCGAACTGGGTGCGGAAGAGGTTTCCGTGGTATGCACCGAGCGCGACCGGACTCTCGTTGCCGCGCTCCTCAAAGACCTGTCCGGTCGGGCACCCCCCCTTACGCTGCTGTCCGAATGCGCCATCGCGGGCGGCGGAGTGATACTCAGGTCAAAATCCGGTAAAATCACACTCAACAATACCTTCGAGGCACGAATGGAGCGAATGCAGGACGACCTCCTGTTCGGCATCGCAAAGATACTCTACGGAAGGTGAAAATCTCATGTCCGCCGTTACTGAAATCATCGGGGAATTCCCGGAGCTCCTGGCAGCCGCACCCGCGGACGTGATACTGGTCGTCTTCGGACTGATAGCGCTGGTTGTGCTGTTCCTGATCAAATTCATGGGTTATTTCAGGATTATCATAACCATTGCACAGTTTACGTACCCGAACGCCCTTGTCACCGTCAGGGG
Source organism: Methanoculleus sp. SDB (assembly GCA_001412355.1). NCBI lineage: Archaea > Methanobacteriati > Methanobacteriota > Methanomicrobia > Methanomicrobiales > Methanomicrobiaceae > Methanoculleus > Methanoculleus sp. SDB. Next base: position 36,991 of record LKUD01000052.1, on the reverse strand, counting down.
AAATCCCCTGCTTTCAGAGGAGCATATCGATCGCATTATCGCATCACGGGATATCGCGGAAGCAGTTTCCGAGGCGCAGCGTGCCGGAATCGATGTAGGTACGGGTGAAGCACCCTCAGCCGGCGAGATCGAGCAGGCACTGAAAACCCTCTACCATACCGAGTGCGACACCCTTGAAGCCGTTGCCCCCGAATCGGTGAAGCCCCTGTTCCGGGCGTACTGCATGACGGAGGAGGTGGACGAGCTCAAACACGCCATACGAATGAAGCATGCCGGCCACCCTCCCGAAAAAACGGAAGGAACTCTTATTCCGGTCGGATCGCTCACGCCGGATCTCGTCCGGAAAATGAGAGAAGCCCGCTCTGTTGATGATCTTGTCGCCCTGCTCGGAGCCACGCCGTACGGGGAGGCACTCTCCGGTGCACTCCAGCACTATCATGATCTGCAGATTCCCCTCCCCCTCGAACTCGCACTCGACAGGTTCACCTTCGGGGAACTCCAGGCAGCACTGCTGATTATTGATGCCGAGCATTTCCGGCCGGCGCAGGAATTTGTCGGGGCCTACGTGGACACGACCAACATCCGGATCCTGCTCAGGGCAAAGAGGGACCTGCTTGATGCGGAGACGGTTGTGCAGTATCTTCTCCCCGGAGGAAGCCGGCTGTCCGCACCGGCGCTGAAGACCATGGCCGAGTCGAAAACCCTGCAGGAACTGCTGGGCGATCTGGATGCGCTCCAGCTGCATTCCGCCATAAACGAGGCGATTTCATCCTCCGGCCGGACAGGGAGCCTCATTCCTCTTGAAGCGGCGCTGGATCTGTACCTCCTCGAAACCGTACTGGACCTCTCCACCATATACCGGTACGGACCGGGGCCGCTGATCCGGTTTCTTGTTGCGCGAAAGATTGAAATCCGCAATCTCGGGATCATACTCAGGGGAATCGAAGGCGCGGCGCCGGGCGGCACAATCAGGGACCTGACGGTCCGGGAGCGGGTGAGAGGATGAACATTGCGGTAATCGGCGACCGGGATATGGTGGCGGGATTCGGGCTTGCGGGGCTGAAGAATACCTGCACGGCCGGCAGCGTGAATGAAACGGAGGCAGCGCTTGCCGCATTCCTCCGCGATCCCACGATCGGTGTCATCATTATCCAGGAAAGTTTTGCAGATCTCATCAGGCCGGCGGTCAGATCAGCCGGAAAAGAGCCGTTCCCCTCACCGGTCATCATCGCGGTCCCGGGAAAAGATGAGGCGGGGCACGGGGAAGAGACCGTCCGGGAACTGATGCAGACAGCGGTCGGACGGACCGTCAGCATGGAGGATGAGAAATCATGAAGGGGCAGGGCACGATTATCAGGGTTATCGGCCCCGTTGTCGCAGCAGGCGGCATGACGGGGTCACGCATGTATGAGCTGGTGAGAGTGGGCACAGAGCAGCTCATCGGGGAGATCATCGGGCTCGAAAAAGACGTTGCCACCATCCAGGTGTACGAGGAGACGTCCGGGATTACGCCGGGCGAACCGGTCATCGGCACCGGGATGCCGTTGTCGGTCGAACTCGCACCCGGCCTTCTCGGAACCATATTCGACGGCATCCAGCGCCCCCTGACGGTCGTCGAGGAAAAAAGCGGCTTTTACATCCAGCGGGGCATTCAGGTTCATCCGCTAGACCGTTCGGCCTCGTGGGACTTTACCCCCGCGGTAGCACCCGGGGATTCTGTTGTCTCGGGAGACGTCATCGGTACCGTTCCCGAAACCGCGACCATGACGCACAGGATTCTCGTCCCTCCTGGCTTGGAGGGCACGGTTCGTGAGATTGCCGCGAAGGGTTCGTACCGGATTGAAGATACGATTGCCACGATCGAGACCCGGGGTGAGAAACGTTCCGTCCGGATGCTGCAGTACTGGCCGGTACGAAGGGCACGGCCGTTTGCCACCAAGCTGGAGCCGACCATTCCTCTTATCACCGGGCAGAGGACTATCGACACGTTCTTCCCGATCGCAAAAGGAGGCACCGCCGCAGTGCCGGGACCGTTCGGTTCGGGGAAGACAGTGGTGCAGCAGCAGCTGGCAAAATGGGTTGATGCCGACATCATCGTATATGTCGGGTGTGGTGAGCGGGGCAACGAGATGGCGGACGTACTCCGCGAATTTCCCCGGCTGGAAGACCCCCTGACCGGGGAACCGCTCATGAAACGCACGGTCCTTATTGCCAACACGAGCAATATGCCGGTCGCTGCCCGTGAGGCAAGTGTTTACACCGGGATAACGATTGCCGAGTACTACCGGGACATGGGATACGATGTGGCACTGATGGCGGACTCCACGTCGCGGTGGGCGGAAGCGATGCGGGAGATCTCCGGGCGGCTTGAGGAGATGCCGGGTGAGGAAGGATACCCCGCATACCTTGCATCGCGCCTTGCGGATTTCTATGAACGGGCCGGCCGGATCACCACGCTTGGTACGGAGGCGCGCACCGGATCGATATCCATTATCGGAGCCGTAAGCCCTCCGGGCGGTGACTTCTCCGAACCGGTCACGCAGAACACGCTCAGGATTGTAAAAGTCTTCTGGGCGCTTGATGCCGAACTCGCCTACAAACGACATTTTCCCGCAATCAACTGGCTCGAGTCCTATTCGCTCTATTCGGATCAGATACGCGGATGGTGGCAGGAGCGTGCGGGAGAGAAGTGGGATGAGATGCGGAAGTCCATGATGGCAACGCTCCAGAAAGAGAGCGAACTGGAGGAGATTGTGCAGCTTGTCGGAGCGGACGTTCTTCCGGAGAATGATAAACTAATCCTCCTCATCGCGGAGATCATCAGGGAGAGCTTCCTGATGCAGCATGCGTTTCACCGGGTCGACACCTATTGCGGGCCGGAGAAGCAGTACGCCATGATGCGCGCCATTCTCGCGTTCCACGACATGGCCCGGAAAGCACTCGGGCGGGGAGCGGGGTACGAGATGATCGGCGAACTCCCCGTCAGAACACGGATGGCACGGCTCGGGACCGTTGCCGACGACAATTTCGATGACGAGTGGCGGGCAGTGTGCGACGAGATGCGCACCCAGTTCGAATCGCTCGGCGTACCGGGACGGGATGCGGGGGGAGAGCCATGATCTCGAAAAACAGGGAATATTCAACGATAACGAAGGTGAGCGGTCCGCTGATCGTCGTCAATGAGATTGCGGATGTCGCCTACGGGGAGGTTGCCCGCATCACGATGCCCTCCGGGGAAAAACGCCTCGGGCAGGTGCTTGAAGCGCGGCAGAACCTTGCCGTTGTGCAGGTCTTCGGGGGGACGCGGGATATCGACACCGATGCCACATCCGTCAGGTTCACCGGAAAAACGCTCACAATCCCGGTGTCCGAGGAGATGCTCGGGAGGATTTTAAACGGGCTCGGCCACCCGATTGACGGCGGCGATCCGGTCATTCCCGAAACGGTACGGGACATCCACGGCTACTCGATCAATCCGCACTCGCGGGATTTTCCCCGCGACTTTATCGAGACCGGCATCTCGACCATCGACGCCATGAATACCCTCGTGCGGGGACAGAAGCTGCCTATCTTCTCGGGAGCCGGGCTTCCCCACAACATGCTCGCGGCGCAGATTACGCGGCAGGCACGCGTGCCGGGAAAAGAAGAGGATTTTGCAGTCGTCTTTGCTGCGATGGGGATCACTCACGAAGAGGCCAATTTCTTCATCCGTGACTTCAGGGAGACGGGCGCGTTCGACCGGACACTCCTCTTCCTCAACCTTGCGGACGATCCCGTCATTGAGCGGTTCGTCACCCCCCGGATAGCCCTCACCGCCGCAGAATACCTTGCATTTGACAGGGACATGCATGTTCTCGTGATCCTCACCGACATGACGAATTACTGCGAGGCACTCCGAGAAATCGCGGCGGCTCGCGAGGAAGTCCCGGGAAGGCGCGGGTATCCCGGGTATATGTATACCGATCTTGCATCGCTCTACGAACGTGCCGGCCGCGTGAAGGGAAAGCCCGGCTCCATCACGCAGATGCCAATCCTGACGATGCCGGATGACGATATCACGCATCCGATTCCCGACCTGACGGGGTATATTACGGAGGGTCAGATCGTTCTCTCGCGGGAACTGCACCGGAAAGGGATCTATCCTCCGATTGATGTGCTCCCCTGCCTTTCGCGGCTGATGCAGGGAGGAATCGGGTCGGAACGGACTCGCGAGGACCACCAGGACGTGAACAACCAGCTTTATTCCGCCTACGCACAGGGCAAAAAGCTCCGGAGCCTTGTCGCTGTGGTCGGGGAGGAGGGGTTGAGTCGCACGGATCTGACATTCCTCTCATTTTCGGACCGTTTCGAAAGGGAGTTCATCAACCAGGGTGCGAAAATCGGGAGGAGTATCGACGAGTCGCTCGATGCCGCGTGGAGACTCCTCGCGATCCTCCCGGAACCCGAACTCAAACGGATTGACCCGGAGCTGATTGCCCGGTACCATCCTGACCACCGAAGGGAGAACGATGCATAAAAAAATCATCAAAGGCATCAGGCCCACGCGCATCGAACTCCTGAAACTGAGGAAGCGTGAGCTCCTGGCCAGGAAAGGGCATGACCTGCTTGAGGAGAAGCGGGATGCGATGATCATCGAATTCCTCAGGATGGTGGAGGAGTTTGCCGATATCCGGCGCATGCTCGAACGGGAATCCGTACAGGCGTTTGAAAAACTTACTGTTGCGCAGATGCTGGCCGGCGAGGGCGGAGTGGCGGATGCCGTCTGTGCAGTGCCCGACCGGGGGGAGGTCCCCATCCGTGCCCGCCACATCATGGGGGTTCCCGTTCCCGTGATCGGTACCCGGCCGGATTCGAGGCATCCGGGCGGCAGAGGCTATGGGTACACCGGCACGACCGCCGCACTCGACGAGGCGGCAGATTCGTTTGATCGGCTCCTCGCACTGGCGCTCCGTGCGGCGGAGAGCGAGAACACCCTCCGGAGGATTGCACAGGAGATCGAGAAGACAAAACGGCGGGTCAATGCGCTGGAGACGGTTCTCATCCCGCAGATCGCGGCTACACAAAAGCACATCGAATCGCACCTGGAAGAGCTTGAGCGGGAAAATCTCTTCCGGAGAAAGAGAACGAAACTGATCCACCGGAAGAAGGCGGGAGAGGAGGATGAGGGATCGATGGCTTGAACACCTGCTCGAAGGCCCGGGAGTGCGGGCACAGCTGCATGTCCTTATGATCCTGATACAGATCGCTGCGGGCTGTGCGGTCGCCGCCGGAGCGGTTGTGCTGGTGCTGCTCGTCCTTCTGTAGACGGCCCCCGTTCTTCGATCAGGCATGACGGTTCCCGGCACAGCGCCTCCCGGAGAGGATATCCGAGATTTTATTTTAACAAAAATATTTAACCCTGCTCCTCCAACCCAGAGTACGGAACGTGGACACATGCCTGAGGTGACCGATGACGAACTCGGGAGAAAGATCTTTCTCCTGCAGAAAGAAAAGAACGTAGAAGAGGTCGTTGCAAAATTACGTATGCATCTGGGTCCCGAATGGACATCTATTCCCGCATCGGATCGCGAGATCCTCATCGACCTCCTCGGCGAGGCATGGGTCCGGATTGACCGGAGCGACTGGGAAAAATCTGCATTTTCCCGGCTCACGCGAAACGACGTAAACGCCATGATCACTATCGGGCAGAATCTCAGGGCCCGAAAAACCGGAAAAGACACAGCCATGAACAATCTGGCGGCAATTCTCAAGCGGACGTTTGAATGATCCCGGGGGAAATCCGGCCACTGCCCTGAAAAAAGGTTATTCCGCCAGAGCCCGAACCCTCTTTTTTTCCTTCTTTTTCCGCTCAAGTATCTTTTTGACTTTTTTCAGCCTGAAGAGATCTTCACGTTCCCGCTCATCGATGGTGATGCTGATATACTTCGCCTGCTGTTTCAGTTCGGGAATCATAACCTGCTCGAGGGCGTTCACCCGGCGCCGTGTCATCTGGATTTCACCTCCAATCCGCCGGAGTGCTGTTTCCGTCTCGGCAAGCCCGATAATCAGGTCGATTTCACGTTCGTACTTCTCCGCAACCTCGTCGATTCGTCCGCTCACTCCGAGAATGCTGTAGCCCCGTTCGCATATTCTCCGTGACACGCTGAGTTTCTGGATCACCGGGACCGGCACACCCATGATGTTTTTTCCCGTGATTGCCAGGTTGACCTGCCGTTTTGTGGCGAAGGAAGCGGATGTAAGCGCAACAGGGTCATCGGCGGCCTGCGCTGTGAGAAGGGAACGCTGGGCATCCTCGGAAATGGAATCGAGTTCATTTCGCGATTCCGTAACAGCTCTTGCGATGGGCCGCAATTCCTTCATCAGCGCATCCATCTTACCCTGCAGGAGGTCTTTGCCCTGCTCCGCAAGACGAATCTGGGCCCGTATTTTCATCAGCTCCATCCGGGTCGGATTTACCTGCTCCATATCAGGCCTCTTGATGGTCAGGGTGGTACTTCTCGATGAAATTCATCTTGATCCGCTTCAGCTCTGTTTCGGGCAGTATCGACAGGAGGTTCCATCCGATCTCAAACGTCCTCTCAATCGACCTGTCCTCATCGCCCTGCGATACAAATTCTTTCTCGAAAACATCGGCAAAATACAGATACTTTTTATCCAGCTCGGTGAGCGCCTCTTCCCCGACAATAGCAACCAGCTTCCGGAGGTCCCTCCCATAGGCATAGGAGGCATAGAGCTGGTCCGCAACGTTCCTGTGGTCTTCCCGTGTCTTTTCAGGGCCGATCCCGAGGTTCATGAGCCGGGAGAGGCAGGGGAGGACGTCGATCGGGGGATTTAAGCCCCGGCGGAAAAGGTCGCGGGAGAGCACGATCTGCCCCTCGGTAATATACCCGGTAAGATCCGGTACGGGGTGGGTGATGTCGTCGTCGGGCATCGTGAGGATCGGTATCTGGGTGATGGATCCTTTTTTGCCCTGAATTCTCCCCGCTCTCTCGTAGATCGACGCGAGGTCGGTATACATATACCCGGGGTACCCGCGCCTTCCCGGGACTTCCTCGCGGGCAGTTGAGATCTCACGGAGTGCCTCGCAGTAATTCGTCATGTCGGTGAGGATCACGAGAACATGGAGGCCGTGCGTATAGGCAAGGAATTCAGCCGTGGTCAGGGCGCATCGGGGCGTCGCAATCCGCTCGATAGTGGGATCGTCGGCAAGGTTCATGAAAAAGACCACGCGTTCGAGGGCACCGGTTCTTTCAAAGTCACGCATAAAGAATGACGCTTCCTTGTAGGTGATCCCCATCGCGGCAAAGACAACCGCAAAATTCTCCCCTTCGCCGAGCACCTTCGTCTGCCGTGCGATCTGGGCGGCAAGTTCGCTTGCCGGCAATCCGGCACCGGAGAATATCGGCAGTTTCTGCCCGCGGACCAGCGTGTTCAGGCCGTCGATTGCTGAGATCCCGGTCTGGATGAAGTCTGCCGGCTTGTCGCGTGCATAGGGATTGATCGGCATGCCGTTGATGTCAAGGTGATCCTCCGGGATGATCTCCGGGCCGTCGTCTCTCGGGATGCCCACACCGTTGAACACCCGTCCGAGCATGTCGTACGACACGTAGATACACGGCGGTTCGCCGGTAAATTTCACCGTGGTATGCAGATCATCGATCCCGCTGGTTCCCTCGTATACCTGAATGACGCCAAGATCCTTCGATATATCCAACACCTGACCGGTCCTCACCTCCCCGTTCGGGAGTGTGATGCGGGCAATCTCCCCGAATGAGACTCCCGTGAGCCTTTCGACGAATATCAGGGGTCCGGATACGTAATTTAAGGTTTTATACTCCTTTGAAACAAGGCTTTTCTGCTGCATCATGCACCCTCAACTGTACTAATGTTCTCGTCAATCTGCCCGAGAATGGCCTTGATTTCATTCACATCCCCGCGCTCCTTCATTCTCGCGATCTCGGTCTTCACCGGCAGGTTCACGAGGTTCCTCAGAGACGTCCCGCTGTTCATTGCTTTCGCAATGGCGTCGTAATACGCAAGAATCACCTTCAGCATCCAGTACTGCTTATCGAGGGGGCAGAATGAATCGACGGCATCATACGCACTCTGCTGGAGATAATCCTCCCTGAGCATCCGTGTGATCTCCAGAATTGCCTTCTCACTCTCCGGCAGAGCGTCCGGGCCGACCAGCTGCACGATTTCCTGCAATTCGACCTCTTTCTGCAGGAGGTACATCGTCCTCTCCCGGAGTTCCCGCCAGTCCTCGGAGACATGGTCGGCAAACCACTCCTGTACCGAGTCAAGGTACAGGGAATAGCTTTTAATCCAGTTTATCGCCGGAAAATGCCGTGCGTGCGCGAGCGTCGTATCAAGTGCCCAGAAAGTGCCCGCAATCCGGAGCGTGTTCTGGGTGATCGGTTCGGAGAAGTCCCCGCCGGGGGGTGAAACAGCGCCCACGATGGTGACGGATCCCATCCGCTCGTCCGTGCCCAGGCAGGTGACGCGCCCCGCCCGTTCATAGAATGCCGCAAGGCGCGATGCAAGGTATGCGGGGTACCCTTCCTCACCCGGCATCTCCTCAAGCCGGCCCGAGACTTCGCGGAGCGCCTCACCCCACCGCGAGGTGGAGTCCGCCATGAGCGCCACGTCGTACCCCATGTCCCTGAAATACTCGCCGATGGTGATACCGGTATAAATCGAGGCTTCGCGCGCAGCGACCGGCATATTTGAGGTATTGGCAATAAGGATCGTCCGGTGAATAAGAGGGTGCCCCGTCCTCGGATCCGTCAGTTCGGGAAACTCCGTCAGGACATCCGTCATCTCATTCCCCCGCTCACCGCACCCGATATACACCACAATCTGCGTATCGGACCACTTTGCCAGCGTCTGTTCGGAAACCGTCTTGCCGGTCCCGAATCCGCCGGGGATCATGGCGGTTCCCCCTTTCGTCACCGGAAAGAGCGTGTCGAAGATCCTCTGCCCGGTAAGCAGCGGTAGTGTCGGATCGAGTTTTTTCCGGTACGGTCGCCCCTTCCGCACCGGCCACCGCTGCATGAGCGTAATCCCGGTGCCATCCTCAAGGATGCAGACCGTGTCGTCAACCGTATAATCGCCGCCCGATATCTCCCTGACAATCCCCCCGCCCGAAGGGGGCACCATGATCCGGTGTTCGATATGGTATTCCCGGACGGTCCCGATGATGTCGCCCGGTCCAACCCTATCGCCGGGTTTCACCGTGGGAACAAATTCCCATTTTTTTTCATGGTCAAGGCCGGGAATGGTTACGCCGCGCGAAATGAAATTTCCCGTCCGCTCCACCAGCACGGGAAGCGGCCGCTGCACGCCGTCGTAGATCGAGGAGATCAGACCGGGGCCCAATTCGACGCTGAGCGCCTGTTCGGTCGTTGCCACCCTCTCACCGATTGTGAGGCCCGATGTATCCTCGTATACCTGGATAACCGCTTCATCGGCGTCAAGCCGGATAATCTCGCCGTTCAGCTGCTCGTTACCCACGAGGACGATATCGTACATCTTTGCTCCCTGCATATGCTCGGCGATGACCACCGGGCCGGTAATTCTCGAAATCAATCCTTCTGCCATTACACTTCACCCCACCACGATGTTGTGGCCGATCGCTTTCCGGATCAACCGTTCGACATAGTTCGATCGGTCCATTCCTTTGGTTCCTGCAGGAATCGGGATAATGATAGGCCGGTACGTCTTCTCGATTTTATCAAGCAGCTTTTCATCAATGGACTCCATAAAGTCCTCATTGACCGCGACAATCCCCGTATCGTCCTTCAGAAGGAGAGTCGGGAGCAGAAGACCCGCCTCCTCGACACCGGATGCGACAATCACATCGACACCTGCCATCCGGAAGCCCGGGGCGCTATCCGGGTCCGTCACGATCATAAATCTATACATACAGCACCTCCTGCCGTATCTCGTCATCCGGAATAAACGCGTTAATACAGCGGGAAATGATCCGGATATTGGTAATTTCATTGTTTTTTGCCCAGAGGTATCCAATCACCACAGCGATACTCAGGGGATCGGTGCGAAAGGCCTGAATCCCCTTCCGAATCAAAAACCTGTCGAGCTCTTTTTCGTATCCCGATATGTTCCCGCTGTCTGCCCATGTGACGGGAAGGTCCGTGACAAATGAATACGGTGTGCCGGCGAGCGCTGACAGCGCATCCCCGATACTCCTTTTCCCTATCAGATCGAGAAGCATTGCGGGAGTGAAAATGCTCCCCCCCTCTATCAGGATGCTTTTTCCGTCTTCAGGGGGAACCCCGTCCCGGATCATCCGGAGCATGCTCTTGATATTGATGACATCGATCTCTGTTTTCACAAAATCGCGTACAACGGCCTCCTCGTGCGACATGCCCTTCAGGATGGCGAGAACACGTCGATAATAATATTTATCGAGCGCATATTCGAGTACGGCAAGATCCCGCTTTTTGTGGAACTTATCATAATTCCGGGTGAGCGGCATTGCATACTCGACCTCCCATGTGGCAAGCAGATCGATTACCGACCGGATATCGGGCTGTTTCGCCAGCTCAACGAAGGTAGCTTCGTCAAGCTCCCCCGCAGGCACCACGCATTCAAGAATCTCCGCGGCAGGGACATGGATGTTTTTTCCGCGCAGCACCGTCTTGATGTTCTGGATATCCCATTTGTTGAGAGAGATGCGAACATACTTCTCAAACGGTTCATCCCGCACCATATGCAGGATCTTCCGGGATGTTCCCGCAAGATCCGCCCTGAGGGCGTTTTCGATGCAATGGATGCCCGAGTACCGTACGCTCGCTTTCTCGATCTCCGGCATGTAGGGAGACCGTTCGAGTTCCGAAACTACCGCATCGATATCGGGTTTATGCATCAGCCTTTCAAGTTCATCCCGGACGAGGAGGCGGCTTTTCATACCGCGAACCCTGGCATTCACATACCCGATGTCCATGTCAGTCACCGTAGAGAGAGGCGTAAATTTCAAGCTTCAGAATCTCTTTTGCCTGTTCGATTCTCGATTCGAATGTATTGTAGATGGTGGCATGGCTGTCCGTGAAACTGACGTTCACACCTCCGCAGCACTCAAGATCAGGGACTATCTCACACGAAATCCCGAGATCACCGAGAACCTGCTTACAGAGTTTTTCATCCCTACCATCAACGTGGAGAACGATATTTTCCTTTCCGGCGATACGGATACTCTCTTCGACCAGATTTCGGAAAACACGTGCATAAGAATCCTTTTCCCGCAAATTTACGAGATCATTGTGGGCTTTTTCGAAAACCGACTGAAATATACGTTCTTTTTCCTGATTGATCTGTTTCTTCATTTCCGATGATGCGGTATACAGCGATTGAACCCGTTCCCGCCTCACCTTCTCCTGCGCCCGGTCCATATGCATTTTCCGAACCAGTGCTGCCTTTTCCTCGCCTTTCTGTTTTATGATTGCCGCTTCGCTCTCACCCCTCTCCTGCACCTGTTTGATCTCTTCCTTCGATCGCTCCTCAATCTCCTGTCGTAATTCCTCCAGTGTCATGGCATCATTCCCCGGATTACCGGCAGTTTATGCCGGCGATGGCAATTTTTCGAAAGCGCTCCGGCCTACTGCTCAGAGCATCAGTATCATCGCTGCTACCACAAACCCGAGAATGACCATTGTCTCAGGAATTGCCTCCAGAATAATCACCGGACCAACCAGGTCGGGATTTTCCGCGATCGTTCCTGCACCTGCGGATCCAATGCGACTCTGTGCCCACGCCGTACCTATTGCAGCAAGGCCGATGGCGATTGCCGCTCCCAATGACTGTCCAAAATCTGGCATGAATAAAACCCCAATTAATATCTATATTATATATTAATATTGCTATCTTATGACGAATATTAAATATTATTTATAGTAATATGGTCTATTCGTCGCTTTATCTCTCGAAATAGGAAAAATGCGGGGCATTCCGGGCCCGGCAGGCCGGTTTTCATATCTCGGGTTTCTTCCTAAACGGCTTGTACGGGATCCCCCCGCCCTCGTAAAACTTCGAGTAGCATTCGACCACGTGCAAACGTATGGAGTGGAGAGACGGGGAAAACATTGCCAGAGCGATGTTTAAAATGTGGATAAGGGATGCCACCAGCACACCGAGGAGAGCCACATCCATCGAACCTCCGAGCGTATTTGCCACCATGGCTAGTATCACCGATGCCATGCCGATTGCCATAATCCGGGCATACGAGAGGATATTGCCGACTGTGCCCATAATCTCCAGCGGGCCGGCCACCGCACCCCCCCCGTATATGAGCAGGGGAAATGCGATAATCAGGACAATTATTCCTGCGGATACAAGGATGACAGGAATTAATTCGGCAGAGGCGGCTATCACCAGAATGATACCGGTGACCGCTGTCAGCATTCCCACCTTTTCACACAGATGCTTCCTGTTCTTCATCCTCACCGCATTCACAATGCCGAGGCAGAGACCGAGAAAAACATGGACGACCCCGAGCGCAATCGTAAAGATCAGGAGAGGGAGCATCGCCTCTATCCGGTTCCACGTAATCCCGAAGAGATGGACGGGGTGAAGCCACCCCATCAGCTCTCCGAAGTCGCCGAAAAACTCTCCGTAGAGATAGCCGAAGAATATCGTCGGGACGGCGGATATGATCATGATGGTCATCAGGCTCTGGGCCCAGTCGAGGTCCTTAAACCGCTTTTTTACCGCGAGTGCAAAGATGAGAATAACAAGCCCGTACCCGATATCGCCCACCATCAGCCCGAAGAAAAGGGGAAAGAAGAACGCCAGCAGCGGAGACGGATCAATCTCCATGTATTTCGGGGGGCGCACCAGCTGCATCAGGAACTCGAACGGCCGGACAATCGGCGGATTGTTATAGAACGTCGGCGCATGCTCGCATTCGTCACGGGACAGGCTGAGCTCGGTTACCACCACGCGGTTCCCAAAGCGGGAGAAGAGTGCATCCCGGGTCGTGTCGAGATAGATCTCCGGCACCCAGCCCATGACCATGAAAAAATGCCCGGTCTGCCCGAATTGATCGAATGCTTCGATTTCCCTGCTCCTGTCGACCAAAACATCTCTCAGCACGGATATTTCCTCGAACCCGGAGGCGGAGAGGGCTTTCAGTTCGCCGTCGATCTCCCGGATCTCATCAAGGATTTCCTTACGCCTCCCCTCGATATGCTGCAGCACCTCGGTAAAGGGCATTCCCATGTATTCGGGGGGCAGGCGCACTTCATTGACATTTTTCGAAAAGATAAAGGAGTGCACCTCTTCAGACATCCGTTTATTGAAAACAGTGATAGCTGCAATCGTGTCCTCGTCGATCCCGGCAGCCACCATTTCACACTGGTTCCGGGTAATCTTCATCAGCTCGTTCCTGATTACCGGGATAACATCTTCGAATTCCTTCTGGATCAGGAGTACCGTTACTTCATAGCCTTCCAGATACGGGAGCTGATCCTCGAGCGACTGGATCTTCTGTATCGTCTTTTCATACCGGTTCAGTGCGGTCAGGGCAAGCCCGAGATCCGACTTTCTGGCGGACAGATCCTTCACGCTGTGCTCAAATGCGCTGAGTACTGCATGCGTCCGCCCGACAAGGTCGGGGTATTTCATCCAGTATATCTCATCGTATACCTGGTTCCGGTGCTCCTTATCCACCCTCACTTCAGGCAGTGTCAGAAGGAGTCCGCCGATTTTAACCAGCAGCGCGGTAATCTCCTCCCGAATCTCCGGCTCCCATTTGTCAAGCCGTATCTCCATGATGCGGTTGGAAACATCCTCAAGGTGAAGCGTGCCGGCATGGTAGAGCACATCAACCACCTCCTGCGAGTTCCGTTTTGAACCCGTCACAAGGATCTTCCTCATCTTCTGGAGCATATCCGCCTCACTCCGAAACGACAGCTTTCATGATTTTCTGAAGTGCATCGGTCAGGTTTTTTTCACCTTTCATCCTGGCCTCATCAAGCTCGGAAGCACCAGCTTCCCTGATTTTTTCAGTTTCGGTCCGGATATTTCGTAATTCCGTTTCGAGGTACTCGCGTGCCGCCTCCGCACCAGTGCTTTCCGCCCGGTCAATCTTCCGCGCCGCTTCCTGTTGTGCGGAAGCTATGGTCTCTTCCGAGTGCTTCTTCGCTCCTTCGAGCTTTCGGGAGCATTCATCCTCGATGGCCCTGATCTCCGTTAAAAGGCTTTTTTCTGCATCCATTATGCCACCCTCATCATAAACCGTGGCGTTGTTTGCACCGCAGAGCGATGCCGTACCCCGGGATTGTCGGTTCGGGTGCCGGAACGATCTGTCCGTTTCGTTCCCGTGCTCTCCGGATTCTCTCTTCACACCGCTCTAACGCCACTTTTTTCAGATTTTGAATCATTTTCAGTCGTATGTCGGTCATCGGCCTGTCCGAGGATACATTTCCTCAGGGCATACATAATGCACGTCTAATTATAAAAATATATCTATAAAATATGGAGATTCAGGCATACGAGAGGTAACACCGCCCCCGGAACGCGCATATGCATAAATCCCGCATAACCCCGAAAATCGGAGTGAAAAGAGGGAAAAGGTCACAGTTTTTCCGAATATGGTCACCAGAGCGACTGCGTCCGGTTGAACATCTTCTGGATGGCCTGATGGGATATTGCGGCACGATCTGATGCAAGCTCCGCCACAACATCGCCCGCTTCGTAATATCTGTCCCTTTCGACAAGCCTGATCGCCCTGCCGAGGCCTTCGGCAATATTTTCGAAACGGCCTTCTTTCGTTGAATTGAGAGCCATTTTGGTTTCTTTCAGCGCTTCGGACAATGCAATGAGAGCAACTTCCCGTGCATTCCCGATCTCCCGCTCCCCGAGATCGCCATTGGACCTGATTGTGTGGAGTTTTCCGAGTATGCTGAGAATGAGATCCATCTGGCCGTCGGCTTTAACAGCACATTCATAGCACTTTAGTGCGGCCGTTTCATTCATCTTCTCTCACTCCGTTTCCGCGGATATCATGGCGGGGATAGTGGCACCCCGGGTGATGACGGGATGCTTTCCGGTACGGCAAACCTCAGTCGGGAAAATCCCCTGTTAAAGCGGTTATTATCCTGAACATAATATTAAATATTTTGTATGCGGACGGAAGCAGATCGGGCGCGGCATTCTTACGGGCGTGCACGGGATCAATTCCGCGGACACATTTCCGGCAGCCTGAGGATTCAAAGCCCGGGACATCTTTTTTGCAGAGAGCCTGCCTGCGACAGGGAATTCCGGAAAGGATACGACCCGTCACACCAGAACCACATACGCGACAAAAGAGAGCAGAAATGCAAACAGTGTAATCGCGAGCCCCAGCGGTGCGATATAGACGAGCATTGCATTTACCGTGCTCGCAAGCTGGGAGACGCTGTGCGAACCGAAGACGACGATGCCCTCGCACCAGGCGGTTGAGCCGGCCGCCTCCGCCCGCCGGCAGTCATCCACCGCCTGCCTGACGCCGTCGATGATGTAGGGGAGCATGGCATCTGCCGATACACGGTATCCGACCGGATTCTTGCCGGTGATAGTGTTGACAACGTGCGAGTCGGTGGTCATCACTTCGCACTCGTCCACAATCCCGATGAGATGCTCCCGGATCACTTCCCTGACCCCGCTTGCCATATTATTGCCGTCGAAGAGCACATAGGCGGTATCCTGGTTTCCAACGCGGACGACGAGCACCTGAATGCCGAGATCACCGAATCCTTCCTCGCGGGTGAAGGGCACCCGCACATGCGAAATGCCGACTGAGAAGTCCTGCACTTCCATTCCGCGGCATCCCTCAACTGCCAGTTCGCAGGCGCGCATGTACTCGTAGGCGGTCAGGGACGCCGGCATTACGGGGCTCGTCACATCAACCATGCTGTTATGAGCGTCGATAAATGCGATATGACCGAAGTGCTGCCGGCCTTCGGCCATGATTGCAAGCCCTATTGGGTAATCGATGTCCTCGGTCATTGCAGGCGCGCGTGTTGCAATCATCAGGAGCGTGTCTCCGATAGGCTGCGCAAGCACATGAACCGAGCCGTACTCGAAACGGCACGATTTCCCCGCCTTCGATGTATACCGGAGATCATCCGCCGAGTCCCTGACGGCGGTTATGATCTTGTCCACCTCGGAAGAGGAGACAAGGTTGAAGTCATGGGTTGCACAGCCATGGGCAACGAAGGTATCCTTCCCGAGGGCGTCGTGGATGATCAGGGGGAGATTGCCGCCCCCGATCTCTCCCATGGGCCCGGGGTGGACGTTCGGAACCGTCAGAAGAGCCGTGTTTCCACCCTCGCGACGGAAGAAGATGCTTGTTTGCGGGACGTAAACCGCCTCGCCGATCTCCCGGAAGAAGGTTTCGAGCTGCATGGAGCCGTCGGTATTGTGCGCGATGAAGGCATTGATAAAATTCAGGGCGCTGATGTGAAAGTTGCGTTTCAACGGCCGCTCGACGAGCCAGATAAAGAGTATAATGGCGGAGCCGAAGAGCAGATGCAGGACAAGCGCGAAGGTCGTAAACTGAAACCCGAAAAACATGGTGCCGGCAAGCACACCGACAATGCTCTGGGTGGCCGCAGGGAGGAGCATGCGCGAGATTCGGTAGTCCGCGATTGCAACAAGCACCAGAAGGCGGATGGCGAAGATCACACCGAGGGACAGGGCGAAGAGCAGCGGAAAGATGCCCTGCACCACGAGAAGAATAGGGGAGAGGCTGGTAATCACGCCGAAGACCACGCAGGCCATCGCAAGGAGAGCCGAACGGTTCCACGTGATGCTCTTTCCAAAGAATTCCACGAGCGGTTTTGTCAGCAGGAATGATGCCAGCGCAGGGAGGATATACCCGAATGTCCCGAAGAAATGGATCGCCCGGCCGGTGCGGAGGCCGGCACCGTCGATGACGATCCCGAGGATAATAATGATGGCAAGCGATCGGCGCCATGAGGGGGCGGTGAAGAGGAACCGGGTCAGCCCCTCGATCCTCACATCACCGTCCGATGCCATGCACTCAGTCCTCCCCTCTTTCCCGCGTCAACGGGACGGCCCGGGCTCCCCGAGCATACCGAAATGGCCTTCGAACCGTTCTTTCATCCGCTGCCAGTCAGGGAGGTTTGTCTGGCACCCCACCTTCTCGACCACAAAGGATGCCGTCACTGCTCCGATCCTGCAGGCCTGCTGCGGAGTGTATCCGCGGACGTAGGCGGTGAGAAAACCTGCCCGGTAGGCATCGCCCGCACCGGTGGGATCCGCGAGCGGCACAGGGACCGCGGGAATCCGGTGTCTGGCCCCGTCCAGGTGGAGCACGCTGCCCTCGCCCGACATCGTCACAACCGCGCACGGCACACGGGCGATGAGATCCGCGGAGGATACACCGAGGATTGTGCACATCCCCTGCACTTCGTGCTGGTTGGCAAAGAGAATATCGATGTTCGAGAGAATGGTATCAAGCTGCTCCTTCGAATACCGCAGGAGATCCTGGCCCGGGTCAAAGGATGCGAACGTACTTTTTTCCGCAACACGAACGTTGAATTCGGGATCGGCCGTTGCCATATGAACAAAATTGAGAGCGGGAGCCTCCATCCCGGCAAACGCCGATGAAGCCCCCCATTCAAAAAATGTCATCTGGTCGCCCGCCTCGTCATTGAAGAGATAGGCGGTTGCCGTCCTCGCCCCCTCAACGATATACAGCTGTTTGGATACCGCGAGAAGTTCCAGCCACCGGTCGTAATCACCGCCCGGAAAATCGTCTCCTACGGCGGAGACGAGAGAACACGCCTCTCCAAGCCGCGCGATTCCGGCAGCGATGTTCGCGGCCCCGCCGCCGTAATAGACCTTGTGATCGACAATGAATGTCGAGTGGTGGCGATTCGGAAGATCCGGCACGCGAAATATATGATCGATGGCGGTATGGCCGACAACGGCTATCATAGTTCCTGCACGTCCTGTACTTTCAGAGGAATGTCCCGAAGCGCCCGCCCCACAACGGATTTTGCAATACGGGAGGCATGTTCCGGAGATTCGGCGCGGAACACCTTCATTTCGAGAACGAGCCCGACGAGTGCCGTATTCGCAACGATGAGGCCGCTGTTGAGCTCCTCTTCGCAGAAAGGGCAGGCGAGCTCGCCAATCTCGATCTCTACGAACTTGGCACTCGGGTTAAGGCGCTTTCCCGCCTCGCTTATCGCTATCCCGATCGCGTCGTCAAGTGTCTTTGCATCCTTAATTACCCATGCAGATTCCAGAACCACGGCATAATCCGGCATTTCATCCTCCTGTTACATGATCCTACCATGTATCATAATGCACATGTTCTTCGGGGGGCATCCGCTCCGTCCGGTATGCGGGCAGGTGCCCGTGTCCGAGAGCCAGCAGAACGACGGGGCGTGAATGCTGGGGGAGGCCGAGAAGTTCGCGGACTCCCTCTTCGTCAAACGCTCCCGTCCAGCACGTATGGAGTCCCGCGGCGTGGGCGCCCAGCATCATATAGGTCGCGGCGATGGTTGCATCCTGCAGTGCATAGAGGATGCCCCTTTCGCCATACTGGCTCATCGAACGGATATAATTTGCCGAGACCACAAGAACCGCCGGTGCTTCCCCGATATGCCGCTGTTCGTACGCCGCCTCCATCAGTCCCTCACGGAGAGAGGGAGCCGTAACAACAACGACATCCCATGCCTCGCGGTTGCCGGCACTCGGTGCCCGTGAAGCGCACCGGAGGAGGGAGGATATCAGGGAGGGATCGGGCACCACGGGGTCGTATTCGCGCACCGACGACCGCGTCTCCAGAAACGTTAAAAAATCAGACAAGTTCATTGTCGCTGAGCACCTGCCAGGCACGCTGCGCTGCCGTTGTCACGGCGGAAATAGCCCTGCCAATCGTCTCCGATGCACCCGAATAGTCCTCGCCGTCGATCCGGCTCATTGCCTCGTTCAGCAGGGAAACAGCCCGTGTAAAGTCCTCATTGGATGTCGCCTGCGAGGCAAACGCCAATTCGGAGCTCACCGCTCCCGACACTGAGCTGAGCATCCTTCGGGCACCGGTTCGCTCGTCTCCCTTATAGCCTTCAAGCGATCCGGTGAGGGCGGATACGATTATCAACTCGGATTTTGCACGCTCAGCATAGGAGAACTGAAGAACGGCATCCTTAAGATCCATACTCATAGTAACAAAACGAGGCTATATAAAAATGTATGAAGACGTCCGGAAATTCCGGAATATCAGCGCTTCGATGCCTGCTTCGGCCCCATGACCTTCGATGTCGCACGCTTGATGCGCCTGCGGAACCGTTTGTCGATCTGGGCACCGCCGCGACCCCGTCCTCCCCGGCCGCCGCCCCGGCCGCCCCGGCGGAACCTGTCGTCCTGCGACGTCTGCGTTGCCTTCCGGAGCGGACCGCCCGACTTGAACCGCTGGTTCGGGCCGGGTTTTTTATATGAACCTTCCTGCTGGGGTACAAGGCGGATCTGTCCGTTTACCCCTTTTACCTGAATCCACGTTGTAGTGCCTGTTTTACCCATAAAACAACTCCTTATAAATTAGGGAAAGAATACTCTTAAAGATACCTGCTGGCATCATCCCTCAGAGCAGTGCCGCGAGCTCCTCCTTCAGGATCTCCGCAATCTGCCGGCCGTCAACACGTCCCCTCACTTCCTGCATGACGACCCCCATCAGGGGGCCAAGGGCGCCCATACCGCGTTCACGGACGAATTCCTCTCTTTCGAGCAGAATCGCCCTGATAATTGACACGAGTTCGGCGGACGTGATCGGCGGCGCGATCCGCTCTGCCGCCTCCTCCACGCCCGCCCCGGCTGCCACCTCACGGAGCACGTCCGGGATCGCTTCCTTGGCAAGATCGCCGGATTCGACCTTCCCGAGGACGGACAGAATGGCATCGTCCGCAAGAGCCCCGGTTTCCACACCGTCACGCTGCAGTTCGCGGAGCGTTGCAAGGAGTACCCGTGCGGCAAGCATCGGCTTCACTCCCTCTGCCACCGCCCGCTCAAAGAGCGACAGCCGGTCCGAATAGACGAGCTGGCGGGCAAGCTGTTCATCAAACCCGTATGCCGAGCAGAAACGCCCGGCCTTGTCGGAGAGAAGTTCGGGAACCGGCAGCCCGTCCCAGCACTCACGGCTCAGGGAAACCGGGAGCACGTCGGTCTCCGGGTACATGCGTGCGGCGCCCGGAAGGGGGCGCATATATGCCGTGCTCCCCCCCTCAAGCATCTTCCGGGTCTCCTCCGGTACCGCGTCCAGTGCATACTGTGCCCGCCGGACAACCTGCTGCACCGCACATTCGGCTTTCTGCCGTGAGGCCGCCACGATGACGACGCAGTCGGCATCGTCCGCTCCGACGCGTGCCCTGAGCAGGGAGACTTCCTCCGCCGTCACGCCGTATGCGGGCAGTTCATCGGTGTGAAAGATGCCGCCAACACCGCATTTCTTCGCATAATCGGACATCTCGCTGCCCAGGCGGCGGCCCGGCTGTATCTCCCGGCCCACGATGCCCGCAAAACCCCGGAGCCGGATCGCGAGGATGTGAGGTGCTTTTTTAAGGATAGCGGATTTCGTCTCTTTAAACAGGTCCCCGACCGGGATCGGGACGGGATCCGCCACCGCCCCGCGGGCATGCAGCTCGTCCCGGATGAGGAGGAGCTGCTGCTGCCGCACGACCTCCCGGCGAACCACCTCGTCGATCAAATCGAGCTCCTGCACCCCCTTAATCTCCACACGCGCACCGCCCGCAATCGAGATGTTGACATCCTGCCGGATCGTCCCGATACCGCGCTTGACCCGCCCGGTCGAGCGGAGGAGCATGCCGATGTATGCCGCCACTTCCTTCACCTGCTCCGGTGTGCGCATATCCGGAGCCGTGGTAATCTCGACAAGGGGAATACCCAGCCTGTCGAGGGAAAACGTACTGTCGCGAACCCGCTGCGCCGCCTCCTCCTCCAGGCAGAGCGTCTCGATCCGGGCACCGGCGGGGATCACGCCGTTCAGCGCGATTAATGCCGTACGCTGGAATCCGCTCGTGTTCGATCCGTCGATGACAAGTTTGCGCATCACGTACACCTGTTCGATCGGGGTTGCGCCCGTCATCTTGGCAATCGTGAGGCAGACCATGAGAGCTTCGGGATTCAGAGGTGCCGGAGGCTCTTCGTCGTTCTCGACAAGGCATGTCGTATCGTAGGCATAGTAGGAGAAGCGCCGAACCTCCTTCATCTCCTCTCTCGCCGCCCGGTCAATCTCGCCGAGCTCGCTCTCGGTCGCACGTAAGTACCGGAAAAATTCCCCGTTCCTCTCCGAAATGTCCCGGAGCCGGGTCGGACAGTGGCAGAAAAGTTTCTCTGCCGTGTCAAGCTGCTGGTGGATTTCGATTCCCGCCTTCAGGCCGATTGCTTCATAATCCATGGGGGCTGCACCTCCCGAGTTCACCCCGCAGATTCGTCTGCATGAGCCGTTTCACCTCGTCGGGATCGTCCGTGGAGCCGAGCACCCACATGAGCTTCGTGAGAGCCGCCTCGGGCAGCATGTCTTCCCCTTCGATAACACCAGCCGTGAGAAGATCGCGCCCGGTGTCGTAAACGCGGTCACAGACACGCCCGTTTAAGCACTGGGACGTCATGACGACATTCGTCCCGTCACGGATGAGTCCGGAGATCGTCCGGATGCAGTCGGCGGAGACATGGCCGAGGCCCGTCCCCGAGATGACAAGCCCGTGGAATCCCGCGTACGCGGCAATGGCGGAGGCATCCATCCCGGGGTAAAACGCAACCAGGCCGACGTGATTGTCAAAATGGTCCCGGAGTGCCGGTTCGGTGCTGCCGCGCAATACGGCGGAGGGGCTGAGCGAGACCTCGAGCGACGGGTACTCAACCGTGCCGATGGGCGGAATGCCGACGCTCCTGAAAGCATCGCGCCGTGACGTGTGCATCTTCCGGACGCGGGTGCCCCGGTGAATCGAACAGCGGTCGTCACTCGTCGATGCATGCATAACAACCGCAACTTCGCCGAGATTGCTGATCGCTGCCTGCGCACTGCACAGGGCGTTCATCACGTTGTCACTGCTCGGACGGTCCGCGGATCGCTGGGATCCGACGAATATCACCGGCACGGGAGTCTCCAGCATGAAACTCACCGCCGCCGCAGAATAGGACATCGTGTCGGTGCCGTGGGTCACGATAACGCCCTCCGCACCGCGCCGGATCTCGTCATAGATGCAGCGGGCAATATCCTGCCAGAGACCGGAGTGCATATTCTCCGAGAGGATCGTGGCAAGCTGGTGGGCACGGAACGACGCTATCTCTGCGAGCCCGGGTATCGCCCGCAGGATGTCATCCGCGGAGAACTGGCTCGTGACCGCGCCGGTCCGGTAGTCGATTCTGCTCGCGATTGTGCCGCCGGTCGAGATAATCGCCACATCGGGGAGATCCGGGTTCTGTTCGGCGGGAGAGACGACCGGGGCGACGGCCGGAGCCGCTTCCCTGCAGACGATCGACGCAGCCGGCACCCCGATATTGTATCCGTTGTCGAGTTTCACGACCGCATGATGCCCCCGGGACGTGATGTACGTTCCGGTAAGTTCTGTTCCGGCAATAGTGCAGCACACCCGGTCACCGCTCCGTGCCGTATCCGTATCAGTTATCGTACCACATCCTGTGCTGTGCGAACAAGCTCCGAAAGTGCCGTATCGATCCGTTCCTCCGTGTCCTCCACCCACCTTCTGTCGGCGGCCAGCCGCTCCTCATGTCCGCCGATGGAAGCGGCTGCCGCCTCCGGTGCGGGTCCGCCCGGCTGGTTCCGGCTTGTCACCGAGAAGGTGACATCGAGAGCGCGCCCGACGACATCGTCGGTCACGCCACGCCCGACAAGAGAGATGTCGGCCATCTCACGCGCTGCGGTTTCCAGCGTGGCGAGAGTGAGCGATCCCATGCGGACCGCCCGCCCGACAATGCCGTGAGCGGTCCGGAACGGCAGCCCGAAATCTCGGACCAGCACGTCGGCAAGATCCGTGGCGGTCGAATACCCCCTTCCCGCCTCTTCGTGCATGCGTGCTGTCATGAAGGTTGCGGAATCAAGCATGCCTGACATCAGGGGAAGGCACCGGCCCACCGTTTCTGCCGCACGCCAGAGATGAGGGGTGAGATCCTGCAGATCGCGGTTGTAGCTCATGGGAAGGCCCTTCATGCAGGTGAGAGCGGCCAGGAGCGCCCCTGTGGTGGTCCCCGTTTTGGCCCGCAGGATTTCCGCGGTGTCGGGGTTCTTCTTCTGGGGCATAATCGAGCTCGTCGAGCAGTATGCGTCGTCCAGCCGGACAAAATCAACGAAAGCGGAGCTCCAGATAATCAGCTCCTCGCAGAGCCGGCTTGCCGTGGCCATCAGAATTGCCCAGGCGGAGAGCGTTTCAAGAGCAAAATCACGTGCGGACACGGCATCCATCGTGTTTTCGGCAAGTGCCGGAAATCCGAGCAGGCCCGCCGCATACGCCCTGTCGATGGGGTAACCCGTCGACGCAAATGCCGCTGCACCGAGCGGGCAGCGGTCGACACGGGCAAACGCATCCCGGAGGCGTTCAAAGTCCCGGGCAAACGCCTGTTCATACCCGAGGAGATGATGGGCGAGCGTCGTTGGCTGCGCATGCTGCAGGTGGGTGAATCCCGGCATCACCGAATGAGTATGGGCGGCCGCACGACGGAGGAGCACGGCACGGAGGGAATTCACGGCTTTCATGTGCAGAAGCATCTCCCGTCGGAGCCGGATCCGCAGACAGGTCGCCACCTCGTCGTTCCGTGACCGCCCCATATGCAGCCGCCCGCCCGCATCCGTGCCCGCAACCTCGATCAGGTGCGCCTCAATACCGGCGTGGATATCTTCGTAGCGGTCATCAAAAGCGGTCTCCGGCACACCGTCCTCCGCCATCCCGACGAGCGCCCTGAGCACGGCAGCTGCGTGCTCCTCCCCGACTATCCCCTGGCGGCGCAGCATCAGGAGATGGGCAATGTCAACGAGGACGTCAGCCCCGGCAATCCAGCGGTCCGCCTCCATCGAGGAGAGAAACTCCGCGACAGCGGGGGGGCGGCCGGTTCCGAGGCGTCCTTTCCGTAGCGGATCACCATGCATCGTATCTCCCGTCCCTGATCATACCAATGCGCTGAAATGAGATTAAGGGCACGCCCCGTGCTGTCCTTCCCCTCTGCTCCGGGCCCGGATCAGGCCGGCAGCCGCTGCGGATTCGCCTGCGGCGGAGATCGGTCCATCGTGGACACTTATTGAGAGGATTTACAACATTAGTATTAAAATTTAAAATAAACTTACCTTTTAAGACAAATTAATTTCCCATAATCCGATACTATTTTATAGCGACACCCGAAACCTGTGTGTAACAACAGGACTCCAGATGTCCATGAGGTAAGAACCATGAACTCACGCACAGGAATTATTGTCGGCGCCATCGCGTTATTTTTCGCATGTGCACTCATCTGCGGCTGTACATCCACAGCACCCGAACAGAAGGTGACAGAACTGCGTATCGGCTACCAGCCCAGTACGCATCAGATTGCCGAGATGACCGCCTTGGAAAAGGGCTGGTGGGCGCAGGATCTCGAAGGTTTCGGTGTTGAAAAAGTAACGGACTTCGAATTCCCGACGGGTGCCCCGGAAATGCAGGCGATGCTTGCCGGTGAACTGGACATCGCCTACGTCGGTGCCGCACCGGTGATATCGGCCCTCGCAAACGGGCTCGATGCAAAGATCATCGCCGCTGTGCAGACACAGGGATCGGATCTCGTGCTCAGGAACGAGATTGCCTACGAAGTACCCGGGGATCTCAAAGGCCTGAAGATAGCCACATTCCCCCCCGGGACCATTCAGGACACACTGCTCAGGAACTGGCTGATAGAAAACGGTCTCGATCCCGTGGAAGATGTCACGATCATCGGCATGGGCCCGGGTGATGCCATCACCGCCATCACGGCAGGACAGGTCGACGGCGTTTTCCTCCCGCATCCCGCACCCAGCATCATCAAAAGCGAAGGAAACGGCAGGTCCGTGGTCACGTCGGGGAAGATGGCGCCGGAGCATGCATGCTGCGTGCTGGTTGCCAGCGGGACCCTGATCCGCGATCATCCCGATCTCGTCACCGAGATCGTCCGCATCCACATCAAAGCGACCGATTACAATATCGCCAATCCGGATGAGGCGGCAGAGATATTCGCCCGGAAAACCGGGTGGGACGTCGAGCTTGTCAGGGAATCCCTGGACGAGTGGGATGGAACATGGATCTCGGATCCGAATGTGATCGTCGATTCCGTCGTCGGGTATACCGACATCCAGTACGAGCTGGGGTACATCACGACACCGCTTACCCGCGACGAGATCTTTGATCTCTCCTTCTACGAAACGGCCCGCGGGTAACCACGGGCATCTTTTTTTTCCCCGGGCACCAACTGACTATGGACGGGAGCACAGAAACGACCGGTTTTTCCGGCTGACAGGAAAAACAGGCATGACGGAGACTCCCGGATTACCACCACAACGGAATTGTATCACATGCACAGGGACCGGAATAACAGGAACAGCACACTGCTCGGGATAGCATCGATCATCACCGCCATCATAATCTGGCAGGCAGTGGCGGATCTGATTGTTAAAAGCCGGTTTTACCTTCCAAGCTTTACGGATGTCCTGTTCTCGTTCATCTCCCTTATCGGGGGCGGGACACTGCTCACCGACTTTGGAATCAGCCTGCTGCACTTTGTCATCGGGCTCGGCGCCGCACTGCTTCTGGGCGTGCCGATCGGCATCGCGATGGGATGGTTTCGTGAGATCGACCGGATCGCGAATCCGATCGTCGAAATTCTCCGGCCCATTCCGCCGCTTGCATGGATCCCGTTCGCCATCATCTGGTTCGGACTGACGCACCAGTCAGCCGGATTTGTCATCTTCGTGGGCGCATTCTTCCCGATTCTCATCAACACCTATACCGGCCTGAAGAGCGTGCCGAGGATATTTGTCGAGGCGGCACGGGTGCTCGGGTGCACGACGAACCTGAGCCTTATCCGTCACGTCGCACTCCCCTCCGCGGTTCCCTCCATTGCAGCCGGGATCCGCATTGCAATGGGTGTGGGATGGATGTGCCTTGTGGCGGCGGAACTCTTCGGAGCCGGCGGCGGGCGGTTCGGCCTCGGCCAGAAACTCTGGTTTTACTATAACCTGCACCAGACCGCAAATGTCGTCGTATATATGCTCCTGCTGGGCCTGATCGGCCTTGTTATCGACATGATCTTCCGCTATTATGTGGACAGCAGGCTGGAGCGATGGCGTGCCGGGGAGGTGCGGTCATGAGCGGCGTATCCATACGGAATTTAAACCGCATTTTCGAAAAAGAGGGTGGAGTAACGACCGTTGCACTCGAGGAGATCACTCTTGATATCGAGGACGAGGAATTCGTATGCCTCGTGGGGCCGTCGGGATGCGGAAAGACCACGCTTCTCAGGATAATTGCCGGACTCGACACGGCGACGGGGGGATCGGTAACGATCGACGGCGAGCAGATCACCGGGCCCGATCCGAGGCGGGGAATGGTGTTTCAGGAGTACTCGCTCTTTCCGTGGCGAAACATCAGGGACAATATCACGTTCGGGCTCGAAATGAAGGGAATGGACCGTGAGTCCCGGATGCGGATCGCCGCGGAGTACCTCGAACTCGTCGGCCTTGAACAGTTCAGGGACGCCTATCCGTTCGAACTCTCGGGCGGAATGCGGCAACGGGTCGCAATCGCCCGGGCACTCGCAAACAATCCCGACGTGCTTCTGATGGACGAACCCTTCGGGGCGCTCGATGCGCAGACGCGCAATGTCATGCAGCAGGAACTGCTGGAAATCTGGGAGAAAACCCGGAAGACGGTCGTTTTCGTAACGCACAGCGTGGACGAAGCGGTCTTCCTTGCCGATCGCATCATCGTCCTCAGCCCCCGGCCGGGACGGATCTGTGAAAACATCGCGGTGGATCTCCCGCGGCCCCGGGAGCGGACATCCGCTAATTTCGCAGAACTCCGGCGGCATGTCCTCGGGCTGATGCAGCACTGCCAGGTGGGTCGGTAGGTTTATTAGGAAATATAACCTTTTTTTAAAGCACGTTTAACAGAACGAGGGGTGTCTGTCAATGGTCAGAAAACCAGCGAAAATGTACAGGAATATCACAAAAAAGGCATATACTCGGCGTGAATACATGGGAGGTGTCCCCGGGAGCAAGATTGTCCAGTTCGATATGGGCAACCTGCGGGAAGACTTCCCGTACGAGGCATCAATCCTTGTCGAAGAGGCATGCCAGATACGCCACACCGCCCTTGAAGCAGCGCGTGTGAATATCAACCGCAGGCTCATGAAGGAAGTCGGAAGGATGAATTTCCACCTCAAACTCCGCACCTACCCCCACCAGGTTCTCCGGGAGAACAAGCAGGCAACCGGTGCGGGCGCGGACCGTGTTTCCGAGGGCATGCGGGCGGCGTTTGGCAAGGCAGTCGGGACGGCGGCACGGGTTTCAGAGAAACAGAAGATCTTTACCATCTATACCTCGGAAGAATATCTCGACAAGGCAAAGGACGCCCTCCGCCACGGTATCTACAAACTCCCGTCACCCGGTCGTGTTGTCATTACGAAGCGCGACTGATTGCGGATATCTATTTTTTCAGGCATGTGTGCCGGGATACGGTGAAAACGTGTCCGGACAACCATGAATTTTTTTAAGGCATACAACCTTTACTAATAAAGGATGTCACATCCGGAGCAGACGCCCCTTTATAGCGCCATTGCGGAGGCGACCCAATCGGCACTCAGGAAGGCTGAGATTGAGCTGCCGCGCGATATCATGCGGAGGCTTGCCCATGCGGCCCGCACCGAAACGAATCCGACCGCCCGGGCCGAACTGGAGAATATTCTTGCGAACATTTCCGAAGCGGCGGCGCGAAACGTTCCGATCTGCCAGGACACCGGAGTTCCGGTGATTTATCTCACCCTTCCTGAGGGTATGGCATATACCAGCCACATGGGCGACGCCGTCGCGGAAGGGGTACGAGCGGCGACAGCCGCCATCCCGTTGCGGCCGAACGTGGTCGATCCTCTCAGCCGTGCCAACACGGGAAACAACTGCGGCCGGGGCATGCCCGCTATCCACGTGCGGCACGGGGACGCGTGTGACGTCACAGTGCTTCCCAAGGGAGCGGGCTCAGAAAACGTTTCCCGCATCGGGATGCTGCTTCCGTCGGAGAAAGACGCAATCGGCCGGTTTGTTGCCGAAACGATGCTGCGTGCCGGGGGAAAGCCCTGCCCGCCGGTCGTGCTCGGCGTCGGCATCGGGAGCACCTTCGACGGTGCGGCGGCGCTCGCAAAAGAGGCGCTTCTCCAGCCCGTTGATGAAATGACCGACTATGAGCAGGAACTCTGCGATGCGATCAATTCACTCGGCATCGGCCCCATGGGCCTCGGGGGGGATACGACGGCACTTGCCGTGAAAGTCCGCAGGGGAGACTGCCACACGGCCTCGCTCCCGGTGGCGGTGAATGTCCAGTGCTGGGCCTGCCGGCGGGCGACAGAGAAGGTAATCGTTCCATGACAGACCTCGTAACACCCCTCGGCGATGACGTGCTCTCGCTCCGGGCCGGTGACCCTGTCACGCTCTCGGGACGGGTGTATACCGCCCGCGACGAGGCTCACCTCCGGATGCAGGAGGAAGGGATTCCCTTTGATCCCGAAGGAGCGGCAGTATACCACTGCGGCCCGATTGTGCGGGACGGCCGGATCATCGCCGCAGGGCCGACGACATCGGCGCGGATGAACACCCTCACGGAATTTCTGCTCGATTCCGGAGTGCGGGCACTCATCGGAAAAGGGGGCATGGACGAAACGGTTCGCCGGGCCCTTGCCGGACGGGGGGTGTACCTCGCTTTCACCGGGGGGTGCGCCGCTCTCGCCGCCTCCCGCATGACCCTTGCGGGTGTGTGGTTCGAAGATCTCGGTATGGCGGAGGCGGTCTGGGCAATCGATCTCGACCGGCTTCCCCTCGTCGTCGGGATGGACGCCCACGGCGGGGACCTCTTTGACGATGTGAAACTGCAGGCTCACCGGAGGTTTGAGACGCTGTGCAGGGAACACGGGTGGTAAAGGGCGGCAGAGGACAGGCAATCACCCGGGGAAGAAAAGGATGGCTTTGAATACAAACAGATATGATACAGGAAATGCCTCATGAAACTCGTAATCGACGGACGCCGCTGCAAGGGATGTAATCTGTGCACGATGGTCTGCCCGTACCGCATTTTCCGCGAAGGCACACGGCCCAACGACCGGGGTATTATCATTCCCGAACTCGACCGGCCCGAACGATGTACGAACTGCAGGCTTCAGGGACTGTACGGCCGCCGCCTCTGCGGCGTCTGCCAGATGATCTGTCCCGATCAGGCTATTTCCTGGGAGGAAGAGAAGCCCTACGAAGCCCGGAAGGTGGTGATCGAGTTTTGACGAAAATCGAATTCATGCAGGGGAACACGGCGTGTGCGGAAGCAGCTCTTGCCGCGGGATGCCGGTTCTTCGGTGGCTATCCGATCACACCGTCGACGGAGATTGCCGAACATATGGCCCGGCGTCTGCCGAAGATGGACGGCGTCTTCGTACAGATGGAGGACGAGATCGGCAGCATCGCCGCCGTCATCGGGGCGTCGTGGACCGGCGCCCGTGCAATGACCGCCACGAGCGGGCCGGGTTTTTCCCTGATGATGGAAAATATCGGCTATGCGGCAATGACGGAAACACCGTGCGTAATCATCAATATCCAGCGGGGAGGTCCGAGCACCGGACAGCCGACCATGGCGGCGCAGGGCGATATGCTCCAGTGCCGCTTCGGGTCGCACGGCGATTACAGCACGATCGCACTCTGCCCTGCAAGCGTGCAGGAGATGTACGACCTGACGGTGAAAGCGTTCAATCTGGCCGACAGATTCAGGATCCCGGTCTTTGTCATGTCCGACGAGGTGGTGGGCCATATGCGGGAGCGCATTGAAATCCCGGACACGGTAAAGGTCGTCCCGCGCCGCCCCCTCGAACCGGGGGTGCTCCCGTTTACGGCAGGTGACGACGGCGTTCCCGGATTTCCCGAGTTCGGGAAAGGGTACGGCGTGCATGTGACCGGCCTTACGCATGACGAACGCGGGTATCCCGAAGCGACCGATCCTGCGCTCCACGCCGCCCTGGTCAAACGGCTCGTCCGGAAGGTGGAGGATGCACGCCACGCGATAGCCGATGTCACTCTGGTAAATCCTGAAGCGGAGATCGTCTTCGTCACCTACGGCCCGCCGACACGAACGGTCTGGCAGGTGCTGCACGACAACCCGGAAAAAGCGTTCGGGCACCTGCAGCTGCGGATAGTCTGGCCGTTTCCCGAAGATATGCTCGCGGAATTCCCCCATGCCCGGGCATTTATCGTCCCGGAAATGAACTTCGGCCAGATTGCCCGTGAGATCGAACGGCATACCTGCGCGGCGGTACTCTCCGTGCCCAAACTCGGAGGCGAGCTCCACACGCCCGACGAGCTTCTGGCAGTTGCGGAGGCGTTCCGATGAGTTTTGAGGACTGGTTCAGGGAAGACCGGCTGCCGCATATCTTCTGCACCGGCTGCGGAAACGGGACCGTAATAAACTGCACACTTGAGGCGGTCGAGGAGATGGGATGGAAACGCGATGATACCGTGTTCATCTCCGGCATCGGCTGCTCCTCCCGGGCACCGGGGTACATCATCACCGACTCGCTCCATACGACGCATGGCAGGGCCCTCGCCTTCGCCACCGGTGTAAAACTCGCAAACCCGCGGCTCCACGTCGTCGTATTCACGGGAGACGGCGATCTTGCGGCAATCGGCGGCAATCACTTCATTCATGCGTGCCGCCGGAATATCGATATCACGGGCGTGTGCATGAACAACATGATCTACGGGATGACAGGGGGGCAGGGAAGCCCCTGCACGCCTGCGGGCGCAATCTCGACCACCACCCCCTACGGTATGTGCGAACCGGTTTTCGACCTCTCAGCGCTTGCCGTTACGGCGGGGGCAAACTATGTTGCACGGTGGACATCCTACCATGTGACCGAACTGACAAAAGCGGTACGGGCAGGACTCGAAACACCCGGATTTTCATTTATCGAAGCGATGGTGCAGTGCCCGACCGCGTACGGGAGGAGGAACAAGCTCCGGCAGGTATCGGACATGATGACGTATCTGAAGACCCACGCGCTGCTCATACAGAAGAAACAGCGGATGGAAGAGGAGGGAGAGACGGTTCCCGCGGATATGTTCGCGGTGGGAGAATTCGTCCGGCGGGCGCGCCCGGCGCAGGGAGTGCTGAAATGAGGCACGAAGTGAGGTTTTCCGGATTTGGCGGTCAGGGAATAATCCTCTCTGCCGTCATTCTCGGCAGGGCGGCGGCGCTCTACGACGCGAAGTACGCCGTGCAGACACAGGTATACGGTCCCGAAGCCCGCGGCGGTGCCTCAATGAGTGCCGTGGTCATCGATGACGAGCCGATCCTCTTTCCCAAGGTGACGCATCCCGACATCTATGTCATCATGTCCCAGCAGGGGTATGAAAAATACGGGGCCGATGCGCCGGAAGAGGCGATAATGCTCATCGATTCCGATCTGGTCCATTCGCGGCCCGCCTGCATATGCCGGGAAATAGCCGCAACAGCCGAGGCAAAAAAGACGCTCGGACGGGTGATCGTTGCAAATATCGTCATGCTCGGGGCACTGGTCACGGCGACGGGCGTCGTCAGCACTTCGGCCATTGAAAAAGCGGTGCTTGACAGTGTGCCGAAAGGAACGGAGGAACTTAATATGAAAGCGCTCCAGAGAGGTTTTGAACTGGGAAAGAGGGGAGAAGCATGAAACTGCTCGAATATGAAGCAAAAAATATTTTTGAAAAACACGGCATTCGTATCCCCGAGGGAGTGGTCATCAACAGTCCGGACGAAATGATGCTCCATCTGCCCGGACTCGGCCCTCATGTCGTCTTAAAGGCACAGGTTGACGTAGGCGGACGGGGGAAAGCAGGAGGGATCCTGATGGCGGATGCCGCTCGTGCGCCCGATACCGCACGCGACCTGTTTTCGCGGACGATTAAGGGCGTCCCCGTGGACAAGATCCTTGTCGAGGAGCGGCTGCCCATCGAGCACGAATACTATCTCAGCATCACCCTCGACCGGTCGAGCAAACAGATCATGATCCTTTTTGCCGGTACCGGCGGTGTGGAGATCGAAGAAACGGCGCGAAACGATCCTGACGCCGTCCGTCGGGCGATCGTCAATCCTCTGCTTGCTGACGTGCCGCAGTTTCTGCTTCGGTTCCTCACCGGCGATGCGCCGAAGGAGATCGCTCCGGTCATCAACCAGCTCTACCACGTGCTTGTCGAAAAAGATGCGCTGCTTGCGGAGATCAATCCCCTCGTAACGACGAAACAGGGGGTATATGCCGCCGATGCAAAACTGATTCTGGACGACAATGCTCTCGGACGTCAGGGTATCACGGTAAACCGCGATCTGACCGATCGTGAAAAAGAGGCGGAATTGCATGGTTTCAGTTACGTCGAGCTCGCGGGATCGATAGGTGTAATCGGCAACGGAGCGGGACTGACGATGGCAACGCTCGATCTCATCGGGCAGTACGGGGGGCAGGCTGCGAATTTCCTTGATGTCGGTGGCGGGGCGGGCCGTGAGCGTGTCTGCAGGGCTGTACGCCTCGTTGCCGGGATGCCGGGCGTATCCGTGATAGTGGTGAACCTGCTCGGCGGGATTACCCGCTGTGATGAAGTCGCACGCGGCATCGTCGATGCCGGTGTCGACCAGCCGGTCATCGTCCGGCTGGCAGGTACCAACGAAATCGAAGGACGGCGTATTCTCGAGGAGAAAGGGTACCGAATGCTTGATACCATGGAGGATGCCGTGCAGGCGGCAGTGGAGGCGACCGGATGATCTTTGGTGACGCATCGACGGGAATTATCGTACAGGGAGCAACAGGCAACCAGGGAGCATTCCATCTCGACCTCATGAATCAGTATGCCCGGGACGTGGGAGGACGGGGTGTGGTTGCCGGCGTCACGCCCGGGAAGGCGGGCCAGGTTGTGCACGGCGTCCCGGTCTACAACACCATGCGCGAGGCGATGAAGGAGCACGATGCGGGTGCAAGCGTCCTGTTCGTGCCGGGGCGGGCGGCAGGAGACTCGATCATGGAGGCCGCCCACGCAGGCATCGATCTTGTTGTCGCAATCACCGAGCATATCCCGGTCCACGATGCGATGCGGGCAATCGCCTATGCCGGAGCGGAGGGCTGCACCGTCGTCGGCCCGAACTGCCCGGGCATCCTCTCTCCCGGCGCGATCAAGCTCGGCATCATGCCGTCCCATCTCTTCTCGCGGGGGCACGTCGGCGTCATCTCCCGAAGCGGGACGCTCACCTACGAAGTCGTCGACGAGCTGTCCCGTGCAGGGATCGGCCAGAGCACAGTCGTCGGAATCGGCGGTGATCCCATCATCGGCCAGACATTTTCCGACGTGCTCCGCCGGTTCGAAGATGATGGCGAAACGCGGGCCGTCGTTCTCATCGGCGAAGTAGGGGGGCATCTTGAAGAAGAAGGGGCGGCGGGCTGCGACATCCCGATTGTTGCCTACATCGCGGGCGTTTCAGCCCCACCTGAAAAGAGGATGGGGCATGCCGGCGCCATCATCGAAGGAGGCGAAGGCGACGCCCGCTCGAAGATCCGGCGACTGCAAAAGATGTCGGTTCCCGTTGCATCGAAACCCTCGGAAATTCCCGGAATGATACGCAGCCTGCTATGATCCAGAAAATCCTGATGCATACGGCGGCGGACCTCGCCACACATATCGGCGCGAAGGCGATCGTCTCATTTGTCGAACCCTTTCCTTTTGAGTCGGAGATACCCGTCATCTGGGTGCAGGATCTGCAGATTGACGTTCTGAAGGAACTGACGATGCAGGACATCTTTGAAGTCTCGGAACGGCACCTGCTTGACGCTGCCGTCCAGATCTATCTCTCACGGCGGTTTGAGGAAGGCCAGATGGTCGGCGTGCTCCCGTACGCCATTCTCATCTATGACATCAAGCAGGCCCGGAATTTCATCAATATCCGGGAATATGAGGATATCGTACCGCGTGACATCATCTTCGCTGCGATCAGCCTCGCGACGGAGATCGGTGTTCAGGGCCGGGAAGGGCGGCCGGTGGGCACCGCATTTATCATCGGGGACTCCGATGAGATCTTCGCCCACTCACACCAGGCAATCCTCAATCCTTTCCTCGGACAGAAACCGGAAGACTGCGATATTAAAAACAGGGACAACTGGGAAAGCATCAAGGAATTTTCCCTGCTCGACGGTGTCTTTGTCGTCGAACGGGACGGCATAATCCGGGCGGCAG
This sequence comes from Methanoculleus sp. SDB, assembly GCA_001412355.1. Classification (NCBI taxonomy): domain Archaea; kingdom Methanobacteriati; phylum Methanobacteriota; class Methanomicrobia; order Methanomicrobiales; family Methanomicrobiaceae; genus Methanoculleus; species Methanoculleus sp. SDB. The sequence continues at coordinate 2,490 of LKUD01000052.1, read as the reverse complement.
GCAGGTACCTCGATATGGACGGCGGCTGTGTCCGGATACCGGCGGGCCTCGGTGGACGGCATCGAGCCGCCGCGGCCATAACCAAAAAACTCCCGGTCGTCGGTGTGACGCTTTCGGAAAGCGGCGGTATCGTCCGGGTGTTTCGTGACGGGGAGTGCAAGCTCTCCATCAACTCGGATCTTAGGATTGTGAGATACGACCAGTAAGAAAAGACTCCGGGGGGTGGATGCCGCCGCCCGCTTTTTCGGGCAGCACATGGATGCCGGAAAAATGCCCGGATCTTATCCGTAAGGAAATCGTTAAGTGACTCACCGGCAATTTTACTATATTTATTCTGACTGATTCGAGGGCCGACATGACACGGAATATCAAAGTAGAAAAACTGCAGCAGGTTCCTATTGAAAAGCAGCAGATTGAACTCGTCGAACGCAAAGGGATCGGGCACCCCGACAGTCTTGCGGACGGGATCGCCGAATCCATCAGCAGGGCATTATCGAGCGCGTATATTGAAGAATGCGGCGCAGTGCTTCATCACAATACCGACCAGGGCGAGATTGTCGCAGGCGAATCCCTTCCAAAATTCGGGGGTGGCAGGGTCACCCGGCCGGTCTACGTTCTCCTGACGGGACGGGCGTCAAAAGACGTCAACGGCCGGATCATTCCGACCGACGCCATCGCCGTGAGGGCGGCACGCAACTACCTCCGTTCCACGCTTACCTACCTCGATCTCGAACAGGATGTCATCGTGGACTGCAGAATGGGGCGCGGATCGTCCGACCTGCAGGGAGTCTTCAGGGCGGGCGGGAGCAACCCGATTCCCCACGCAAACGATACATCGTTCGGAGTCGGGCACGCACCGTTCTCCGAGCTGGAAACAATCACGAGAGAAGTCAGCGATTATATCGACACCGTGATCCGGCCACGAAATCCGATCATCGGGACGGATATCAAGATCATGGGCCTTCGGGACCAGGACAGGATCACTCTTACCCTGTGTACTGCGATGATCGACCGGTTCTGTGCCGGTCTCGACGATTACATCACCGCCGTCGAAATGATGCAGGACGAAGTCGCGGTACAGGCACGGAAATATACCGACCGGGAAATTTCCGTTGCGGTCAATACCGGTGACGATTACGGAACCGGCAATCTCTTCCTGACGGTAACGGGGACGTCCGCCGAGATGGGCGATGACGGCTCGGTCGGCCGGGGCAACCGGGCAAACGGCCTGATCACTCCCAACCGTCCGATGAGCATGGAGGCGACCAGCGGCAAGAATCCCATCAACCATATCGGAAAAATCTACAACCTGCTGGCAACGGAAATGGCCCAGCACTGTGTAGCCCGGGTCGAGGGAATCGAGGAGATGTATGTCCGTCTGCTCTCCCAGATCGGCAAACCCATCGACCACCCGCTGGTTGCAGGCGTCCAGTATATCCCGCTCCCGGGTGCGGACACGACCGCCATCTCTCGCGATGTCGAGGCAATCATCAACGATGAGCTTGCGAACATCACCACCATCACCGAGAGGGTCATCAAAGGTGAACTCAAAACCTTCTGACCGCCTGCGACTTGCCGTTCCGAACAAAGGGCGGATCGCACGGCCGATTATGGATCTGGTCGAAAAAAGCGGCCTGCATGTGACGAACGGCGGTGACAGGCAGCTCATTGCACGGACATGCGATCCCGCAATCGAAATCCTCTTCGCACGCCCGATCGACATCCCCGAATATGTCGCGAACGGTGCCGCTGACATCGGCATCACCGGGAGGGATATGGTGCTGGAGCGGGGATCAACCGTCACCGAACTGCTCGACCTCGGCATCGGTGCCGCAACACTTGTCCTTGCGGTGCCCGACGATGCAGGCGTCGCCAACCCACGCGATCTGGACGGTGCAAAGATCGCGACCGAATTTCCCGCCATCACCCGCGGCTATTTTTCGGGCCTCGGCCTCCATGTAACGATAGTCCCGGTCGGCGGAGCGTGCGAGGCGACTCCCTACCTCGGCATCGCCGATGCAATTGTGGATCTCTCAAGCTCGGGCAATACGCTCCGGACAAACCGCCTGAGGGTAATTGATACGATCCTCGAGTCCTGCACGATCCTTATCGCCAACCCGGACAGCATGACATCTCATGCAGGAAAGATCGAGGAGCTCCGGCTCGCCCTCGAGAGCGTGATTCGTGCGCAGGGACAGGCATATGTAATGATGAATGTTCATCGTGAGGCACTCGATGAGGTCAAAACGGTGTTGCCGGGATTGTCGGGCCCGACGGTAATGGACGTCGCATCCGACCAAAATCTGGTGGCGGTGCACGCCGTCGTGGCGGAAGAGCGGATCTATCAGCTCATCAGCCTGCTGAAGAAAGCGGGTGCGAGAGATATCCTTGTCATGCCGATTGACCGCATAATCAGGTGACGTTGATGGAAATATTCCCTGCCGTCGATATCCTCGGGGGACGATGCGTCCAGCTTGTACAGGGAGTCAG
>LKUD01000051.1 GCA_001412355.1 Methanoculleus sp. SDB | reverse complement strand
GCGAAAAATCGTGAAAAAAACGATTTCATTGCTTTTCACTCTCACCAACGGCAGGATTAACCGAATCAGTCACTATCCGCGATTCTTTTGAGGCGTTCCACGCCTCCTATCTCCCCGATGACTCCGGCCACATCCGGCGGAACGAGGTGCATCCAGTCTTCGTCGCCAAGCATCCTGCGCCTTATTTCCGTGCCGCTGAGCGTGTGCCGTTCATACATGGCAGGCGATATCGTCTCAACACCCGCTTCGAAGAAGAGGCGCATCACGAGCGGATTGCCTGAATAAACACGCTCGAATGGCGGAGTCATCGAACGTACGTGAGATACCCAGAGTGCATTTCGCTGAATATCCTCGATGGGAATCACGTAGATGGGGCAGTCAAGGTCGGCAAGTGAGCGGGTGATCATCAGCACCCGTTCGCCGGCGGTGAAGGGATTGTCACGCTCGTGGCTCAGCTGAGCACTTCCGACACCGATGACGATTTCATCGACCAGATCTGCGATTCGGGTGAGGACCGACTGGTGCCCGTTGTGATAGGGCTGGAACCTTCCGATGTAAAAACCTCTACTCATGGAGCGTCACCGTGCGTGCTATTCGTGCTGCAAAAGCACCTGCAGTAAATCCGGCATCGATATTCACGACCGTCAGAACCGAGCACGACTGCAGCATGCTTGCGAGCGCCGCTTCACCTTTTCCCATGTACCCGTACCCCGTGCTGACCGGAACTCCGATAACAGGAATGTCCACAAGACCGGCAACGACCGACGGCAGCGTACCTTCCCGTCCCGCAGCGACGATGATCACATGGGATCCGAGCAGGTCCTTCATTGCCGGGAACAGACGGTGTATACCTGCCGCACCGACGTCGTGAGCAACCCGGACCTCACACCCCATCTCCTCGGCGATGATCCGGGCTTCCTCGGCAACCCTGATATCGGCTGTGCCCGCGGTAATTATTCCGACAACTCCTCCGTGCTTCTCCATGGGCGGATCGCGGTACGCAACGAGTGTTCGGGGAACCGTGTGATACTCGCATTCGATCCCCTCCGCATGACATGCCGTGCGAATCAGGGCGGCCTGTTCGGAGGTGACGCGTGTTGCAATGCACCGGCCCGTTGCGGTCACGAAGGACCGGATAATTTCGGTCAGTTGTCCGATCTCTTTTCCCTCGGCAAGCACCACTTCGGGCATACCGCACCGCACGCTTCTCCCGAGATCCAGACAGGCGAATGATCCGATTTTTTCAATTCGCAAACCTTCAATTCTTTCTTCTGCTTCTTTCAGCTGTAGTAATCCTTTTTTATACTGGCGGAGAATTTCCGCGAGGGATGCATGCGAATTCATAACCGGATAAGTAAGATATGGAAGGGCGTGTAATAATAAGTATATTGTCATGGCTTCAACATACCTGCTCTATATCGCCCTGTTTGGAGTTGCAGTGGTTATTTTCCTCTGGTTGCGGGATGCCCGGATATTTTTTCGGACCAATACCCGGGGATATCGTAACGCCTCCTATCAGGGCGTTCTGTACACGGCGATTGCGATTGCGGGTCTCTGGGCAGGGTGGTACGGCAATGAATATCTTGCGCTCGGTCTGGTGCTGCTTGCCCTCTTTCTGCAGGGACGTATCGAACGGGAACCGGTATGGCACGGCGAATCCGCAGCAGAGCGGTTTTTTGGCAGTGTCCGGCGCAGTAATGATAAGATCCAGAAGAAGATCTGATACGGGAGTTTTCGAATGCTTCAGAAACCACGGGGAACGCGGGATTTTTTGCCCGGAGAGATGAGACACCGTCGGGCGGTGGAACGATGTATGCGTGAGACCGCGGAGAAGTGGGGGTACGGCGAGGTATGCACTCCCATATTTGAAGAGGCTGAACTTTTCACGCTGCGATCAGGCGAGGGAATCATTCATGAGATGTATGCATTTGAGGACAAAGGGGGAAGGATGCTTGCCCTGCGCCCGGAAATAACTGCATCGGTCCTGCGTATGTACGTTAATGAGGGGCGGGTGCTCCCGAAACCCGTCCGGTGGAGTTACGTGGCCGACTGCTTCCGGTACGAACGGCCGCAGAAAGGACGGTATCGCCAGTTCTGGCAGTTCGGGATCGAACTGATCGGTGCCGACACCGCCGCAGCCGATGCGGAGGTCGTGCTCGTCGGAGCGGACGTTCTGGCGGCCACCGGTGTTTCGTTCGACATGCATATCGGGCATCTGGCGCCGATGAAATTCCTTCTTTCCGGGCTTGATCCTCAGGTTCAGAGACGCATGATGGCATATCTTGATAAACGGGACTTCGATGGTCTTCGGACATTCTCCGAAGAAACAGGAACCACCGACCGGTATGATGCACTCAAAGCTCTTCCGGAATGCCGAACCATCGAAGAAATGCGCGATCTCTGCGGTGATCTGCCGGAGTTGTCACGCATCGGGGAGACATTAGCGATCCTGGATGCCGAAGGACTCGAATATACGCTCGATTTCGGGATTGCGCGCGGTCTTGATTATTATACGGGTATGGTTTTCGAGGCATTTGCAGAGAACCTCGGCGCTGAAAACCAGATACTTGGCGGCGGTGCGTACCGGCTCGCCTATCTCTTCGGGGGCGACGATGTCGCGTCATGCGGCTTTGCCATCGGTTTTGACAGGGTTCTCGTCTCACTGGGCGGGATCGACGGGCCCCGCCCTCCCGTTCTGGGAATCCTCTATACGCCGGGGGCACGTCACGCGGCGTTTGCCGCTGCACGCAGGTTCAGAAGGGAGGGAGTGCATGCGGAACTCAATCTCATTGACCGCGGGATCGGAGCCCAGATGAAACATGCGGCGAAGAACGCTGATTTCGTTGTTCTGCTCGGGGAGCGCGAATGCATCGCCGGGACAGTGACGTTGAAAAACCTTCATTCCGGCGAGCAGCGGGAATGCGGGGTCGAAGATGCCATTGCCGAGGTGAAGGCATTTGGTGCTTGCTGAGGAACTCGCGAAGCAGCAGAGAAGTATCAGCGTTGCGGAATTCTTCGAAAAGAACAAACATCTCCTCGGGTTTGATTCGCCCACGCGGGGCATCATCACCACCGTCAAGGAAGCTGTCGACAATGCACTGGACGCCTGCGAGGAGGCGCAGGTGCTCCCCGATCTGTTTGTCGGAATCCGGAAAGTCGACCGTGATGTCTACCGTATCATCGTCGAGGACAACGGCCCGGGAATCATCCCGGCACAGGTGCCCTATGTCTTCGGGAAACTCCTCTACGGATCCCGTTTTCATCAGATCAAGCAGAGCCGTGGCCAGCAGGGAATCGGCATCAGTGCGGCTGTACTGTATGCCCAGCTTACGACGGGCGTGCCGGCAACCGTCGTGTCACGCACGGGTGCTCAGGAACCGGCCCACCGGTTTGAACTGATGATCAGGACAGAGACGAACGAACCCGATGTGGTGCTTCATGAAGAGATCGCATGGGACCGGACGCATGGCACCCGGGTGGAGATTGAATTCCGGAGCACGCTCGCGGCCAAAAAGCGTCTTCTTGACTACCTCCGGTATACTGCTGTCGTCAATCCCCATGCGCGGATGCGTGCAGACATCGACGGGGAATCGTTCCTTTTTGAACGTGTCGTCGAAGAGGTGCCTCCCTGCGCAAAGGCGATCGCTCCTCATCCGCACGGCATCGAATTCGGGATGCTGAAACGGATGGCAGGCACGAGTGAGCTGCCGCTCGAAAATTTCCTGATCGGGGAGTTCTCGCGCGTGGGGAAAAAGACCGCTGAGGACATTATCCGTGCGATAGATGCGGATCCCTCCGTGCCTGTAAAATCTCTCTCCACCGAACAGCTCAAAGCCCTGCTCGAAACCATGCAGACGACGGCAATACCGCCTCCCCCTGCTTCCCGGTGTCTTTCGCCGATTGGCGAGGATCTTATGCGGCAGGGGCTTGACAAGGAGTTCCAGCTTGATTTCGTAAAAGCGCGAACGCGGAGCAGCAGGGTGTACGGCGGTCACCCCTTTGTTGTCGAAGCGGCCCTTGGATACGGCGGCCGGCTTCCGGCGGACGGTGCCGGGCAGATTCTCCGGTTTGCAAACCGTGTACCGCTTCTCTACCAGCAGGGAGGGTGCGCGATTACGGGAGCGATAGCAGGGATTAACTGGAAAGCGTATAACCTGTCCCAGCAGGGACTGCCGACAGGCCCGGTGCTGATACTTGTCCATATCGCATCGACGAACGTGCCCTTCACGAGTGAAAGCAAGGATGCGATAGCGGCAATTCCTGAAATTGAACGTGAAATCGTGCTGGCGTTGCAGGAATTGGGCCGCGAACTCAAGACCTTTCTCAACAGGAGGGATCGCAACCGTCAGCAGGAGGACCGTGCCCGGGCCGTTTGTTCGATTATACCCGATATTGCGGCAAAGGTGAGCGAAATCGTGAATCTCCCTCCGATCAACACAACGCCGATTGAAGGGCGGATCATGCACAGGCTTATCGCGAAGAAGCGGACCGTTGACGGTATTGTGGAAATCACGGTGAATAATTTCACGAGCAAGGCCGTCGATCTGACCCTGTTTCATCTTTCCCCGGATTCTGCCGGGGATGCCAGCGAACCTCCCGCATTTGTCGACAAAGTCGGGGAGGAGTATCATAAGATATGGAAGTGTTCCCTGCCTCCCGACGGCGAATGGAGCGTGCGGTACCGGGGTGGCTGCGGGGGCACCTTTGATGTGCGGGGGGTCGACGAGTCGGTGAAGATTGTGGTGGTGGACTGTGACATCGAAGCATGAAAAGGATCAGAAAACGAAGGAGCGGCTTGTGGAGATCGCCCGCACCTGGTACGACCAGATGAGCGACGGTGGGATTCCGTTCATCACGCTTCCCACCCGGACGAAGAAGAATATCGAATACGATGATGACAGCGGGGTCTGGAAGTACGGCGATCGGGCCAGCACCCGTTCGGCCATATCGGCGAAAAGCGCCATGCATCTCCTGAAAATGGCCTTTGTCATCGGATTTCTCAAGCACCAGCTCGAGGAGAACCGATCATCCACCCTGAGGGAGATGTATTACATCTCTGAAGGATGGAAAAAAGCCAAATTCGGCGCACAGGACGAGAGCAACCTCCTGATAGAAGACCTCGAGATACTCACAGATCTCCAGCGCGAAGCGTTCCACCTCCGCCCCGAAGAAGACGGCGCCTCAATCTACGGCCCACTCCGCCTTCGGGAACAGACGCGGCGGGGTGATCGGGAGATCCACTGCCAGGAGGATGTGGGCGAGGCGGGATATCCCATACCGAATAACGTCGATACGCTCGAATTCCTTGATCACGACGCGAAATTCGTCATCGCTATCGAGACCGGCGGTATGTATGCCCGGCTCATGGAAAACGGCTTCGATGAGGAGTATAATGCCGTATTAGTCCATCTCAAGGGCCAGCCCGCGCGTTCCACCCGGAGGGTGCTCAGGCGTCTCTCTACCGAGATGCAGCTTCCGGTAGTTATCTTCACGGACGGTGATCCGTGGTCGTACCGTATTTTTGCCAGCGTTGCCTACGGCTCTATCAAGAGTGCGCACATGTCGGATATTCTTGCAACACCCGGGGCGCAGTTTATCGGTGTTCAGCCCTCGGACATCGGTGAATACAATCTCCCCTCGGATGCGCTCACCGAGGGCGATATCGCGGCGCTGAAAGCGGAACTGACCGATCCGCGGTTTGATACGGAGTACTGGAAGAAGGAGATCAATCTCCAGCTCTCGATGAAGCTTAAGTCTGAACAGCAGGCATTCGCAAGCAGGGGTCTTGATTTTGTCACCCGCGAATATCTTCCCGCCCGCCTGAGCGAGATGGGAATCCTCTGATAGTTCCGTTTATGGCGTGCGGGGAGTTTCGCGTTCTGCCGCGAGCATACTCTCCATTGTCCGTTCAAGCGTCCATTCCGGTTTCCATCTGCAAACAGTGCAAATCCGGGTGATATCCGCTGTTTGTGCCGGGATCAGCTCCGGTGAAGGATGCGCGCTGACCGGATAACTGCGTCCGGCAACCGCTTCGATCATCTGAAGGATCTCGCGGACCGACGTGCTTGCACCGGACCCGACATTAAACCTGACTCCTCTGCACGCGCTATCGAATGCGGTATGGGCGGCAATCGCCCAGAATGCCCTGACGGCATCCCGGACATCGATGAAGTCGCGGCGTGAGTCGATATTCGCAAGCTGCAGCGTTTCCTGCTCATGGCGCTCAATCGCAACTGCCTGTCTGATGACGGATCCCAAAGCGAAAGCACCCGATTGTCCGGGACCACAGAGGTTGAACGGACGCGCAATGGAAATTCTGAGGCCGTATCGCTCCATTTCGGCGTATACAAGCAGTTCTTCGGCTGCTTTGGCAGCACCGTAGGTGCTGACCGGTGCGATGTGTGTGGTTTCAGGTACCGGCAGATCCCCGGCATTTCCATAGACCGCCGCGGAACTCACCAGCAGGACAACGGCGCTGTCCGCAGCCCCCCTGACCGCGTCGATCAGGTTGCCTGCCGCGAGGGTGTTGTCGGCAAAGAGATCGTCCCGGCTTCCCCGGGTGCGCCCCGCGAGGTGCAGGATGTAATCGGGTTCTGATGCGCGGATCATCGATTCCGTCTCGGCAGCTGAACGAAGATTTGCGCGGAGCCGGGTGCAGGGAATGCCGGATGGAACAGGCGACGCACGATAGTGTGCGATGAGTGCCGCGTCGGCAGGCAGAATGCCGTTCAGGTACCGGAGCATACTCTGTCCGGTAAAACCCGATGCACCCGTCACGAGCACGTTCATATCAAAAACCGGTCCCTGAATTGATCGAACTCTTCGATGGAGCGTTCATAATCGTCGGGACGCCCGATATCGAGCCAGTACCCGTCATAGGGGTAACTGTACACCCGCTCTTCCGCGTCAATCAGCGCATACATCAGATCATCGAAGCCGAACGGCCTGTCCTCCGGGACAAACTCCAGAATGTCCCGCTCAAAGACGTAAATTCCCATGCTCACGTCGAAGTGGAAAAGCGGTTTTTCACGGAACGATGTGATCCGGTTCTCCGCATCGCGTGTGAGAACACCGAAATCGATCGGGACATCGCGCTGGTATGTCGCAACCGTCGCACGGGCCTCCTGTGCAGTATGCGCCTCCATCAGGAGCCGGTAATTCAGATCGGTCAGGATATCCCCGTTCATTACGAGGAAGCGGGATTCGAGATCATGTATGAGGCGGAGCGGACCGATTGTCCCGAGCGGCTCCTGTTCATGGCTGTACCGGATATGCCATCCCGGATGTGCCGCAGAGTCGAGATATGCGCGGATGATTTCATGGAGGTATCCGGTGCTGATGATGATGTCATCAAACCCGCACTGGTGCAGCTGGCGGAGTATGACTTCGAGAATCGGGTAATCACCAATCGGCATGAGAGGTTTCGGGAGCACCGTCGTATAAGGGCGAAGCCGTCGCCCGCGTCCCCCGGCAAGTATGACTGCCTGCATCTCCCTGTCCTCCTACACCGTATACAGTCCCGGCTTATACCGTGCGAGGTGTTCCTTCATCCATGTGATTGTGAGGGCGATGCCCTCTTCGAGCGTATATGACGGTTTCCAGCCAATCAGGTTTCCGGCTTTTTCGTTATTGCAGATAAGTGTCATCACTTCGCTCTTTCCGGGCCTTACCCGGGCATCGTCTGTCGCAATCGTTGCGTCAGGATTGACCGCGTTGAGGATCATCCGTGCAAGCTCACCGATTGTCACGCCCTTTCCGCTTCCTGCATTTACCGTCTCTCCGATCGCTGCCGGCGATCCGGCTATCCTGATGAAAGCGGAAACGGTGTCAGCGACATAGGTCAGATCCCTGACCGGATCCAAGGATCCGAGTCTCACGGTATCCGATGTGAGCGCCTGGGTAATGATTGTGGGAATTATGGCGCGGGTCGACTGGCGGGGCCCGAAGGTATTGAACGGACGGAGCGTCGTCACCGGGAGATCGAAGGAGCAGAAGAACGATTCGGCGATTTTGTCAGCTCCGATCTTGCTGGCCGAGTACGGGGACTGGCCTTGCAGGGGGTGTTCCTCATCGATGGGGGTATAGCGCGCGGTCCCGTATACTTCGCTCGTGGACGTATGTACGACGCGGGACACGCCGGCATCGAGAGCCGCCTGCATCACGTTCAGGGTTCCCCTGATATTCGTGGCCACGTAGGATTCCGGTGCACGGTACGAATAGGGGATTCCGATAAGTGCCGCGAGGTGAAAAACGACATCTTTGCCTTCGGTACAGCACCGTACAGCGCGCGCATCCGTCACATCTCCCGCTATAACCTCAGGGGATTTGCCTTCATGGGAGATATCCTCAAGCATTCCCCAATCATTGCGGGAGTTGTAATGGACCAGTGCGGTGACGTTTGCACCTTCCCCGAGAAGGCGTTCGACCAGATGACTTCCGATGAAACCGCCGGCACCGGTCACCAGTACTGATTTTCCCTTCCATTTCATTCCCCTTTTCCTCCGTACTGTCTGATAAGGGCGATGTAATCATCTTCCGCCGTTTTCATGAGTTTCCACCAGTCTCCAGAATCTTCAATATTTTTCCGGGCGTTCATCCCCAGTGTTCTTCGTTTCTGTTCGTCTTCGGCGAGCATTAAGATTTTTTCTGCAACAAGCGCGGGCTCTCTCGGCCTTACCATAAGGCCGTTTTCTTCATCGCGAATCCATTCGGGTATCCCGCCTACCGCCGTGGCAATGCAGGGGAGTCCTGCCGCCATTGCCTCGAGCAGCGAGACGGGAGTTCCGTCCGATAGTGCCGTTGTGATGAAGATATCCGCAGCCCGAAGGTCTGTTGCCACGTCCCGGTATTCCCCGCGCCCCTGGAATATAACAACACCGTCTATTCCCAGAAGGTGCACGAGTCCGGCTATTTTTTCCTTTTCCGGCCCTTCACCCTTGAGAATCAGCCTGAGGGATGGATTTTCGGCATATGCCCCGGCGAATCCTCTCACAAGTGTTTCGTTGTCATATACGGGCTGAAAGCCGCGGTTTGAGAAGATCGTAATCGTGCGATCCGCCGGCTCGTCACGGTGTCCGGGCTTGAACATCCCGGTATCCACGCCGAAGGGAAGATGCCTGACTTTATCGGGGCTGATATGAAAATCATGGATGATACGGGATTGTATGTCGCGGGAGACAGCGTAGATCCGGTCGGCACGGCGGAGGGCGAGGCGCGTGAAAGCACGGATGATGGTGCTCTGCGGAGGAAGGATCAGCACGTCATCTCCCCATGCTGAGAGTACCGACGGGTGAAACCGGAGCAGTGCGAGGTGAAATCCGTATTTGGTGATAAAATGCGCATGGATAAGATCGGGGCGAATTTTTCGGACGAGACGGATAATCCGGATGTGCCGGGGCCAGAATGCGGCATGGAGGCCGGGAATCACTGTCCGGAGAACGTGCTCCTGCACCCCGGGGATGGTTCGTTCCATGGCATCATAGGTGATGAGGTGCACCTCGTGCCGTTCGGCAAAATACTCCACCCACCGCTGCGTGTGCACACTTCTCCCGTCCCCGATCACGCACAATCTCATAGAATCGCTCTTCCGCCGTTTTTACAGCTGAGGTACGTGTTGCTTCCCAAGATTCATGTAATCTTCTATAGTATCGCCCGTTTCATGCTGACCGGCGAGCGTCCGCCCGGCTGACGGCAGGCACCCGGCAGGATGAGACCCGCTGTGCCTTTCCTGTCCCATGCACTTGATCAGAGGGCTCATAACAGTGAAGAACGAAAAAGAATAGATAATGTGCGGGATTGCGGGGCATTTTGCCATGTCCGGAGGTGAACCGGACGAGATGCTGGTACGACGCATGTCCGGGCGGCTTGTCCATCGAGGACCCGACGGGGAGGGTTTCTTTCGTGACGGCCGCATTGCCCTTGCCCACCGGCGCCTGTCCATCATCGATCTGAGTGAGCATGCCGTACAGCCGATGACGAACGAAGACGGGTCGCTCCTGCTCGTTTTCAACGGGGAAATCTATAATTATCGGGAACTCCGGAAGGAGCTTGCCCTGCTCGGCCACCGTTTCAGGTCGGAAAGCGACAGTGAAGTCATCCTCCATGCCTTCGAGGAATGGGGGCCCGAGTGCCTTGCACGGTTCAACGGCATGTGGGCATTCGCCCTGTATGACAGTACCTGCGGAGAACTCTTCTGCGCCCGCGATCGCTTCGGGATAAAGCCTTTTTATTATGCTCTCAGGGACGGATCACTCTACTTCGCCTCGGAGATCAAGGCGCTGCTCGAACATCCGGGCATTGGCACACGCCCTGATGATGAGATGGTGATGGCGTTTCTTGCATGGGGCGTTATGGACCATACGCCGGCAACAATGTTTGCAGGAATATCCCAGCTCCCTCCGGCCCATTTCATGGTTGTTCGCGGTGGTGAAGCGCTCCCTCCGGAACGCTACTGGCGGCTCTTCATGTCGGATACGGTGGTATCACGCGGAAGTGCTGAAGAGGCGGACGCTGCCGGGCGGTGTATTGACCTGCTCCGTGATTCCGTAAGGCTTCGCCTTCGAAGTGATGTGCCGGTCGGGACCTGCCTGAGCGGTGGCATTGATTCGTCGACAATTGTCGCCCTGATTAATGGTCTGATCCGTACCGAATCACCGGGGAGTGTCGGGGATCGCCAGAACACCTTCTCGGCCCGGTATGCCGATGAACGATTTGATGAGGGCAGATTTATCGACATCGCCCTTGCAGGAACAGAGATCTCGCCCCATTCCGTATATCCTGATCCGGATCGGCTGAAAGAGCATCTCGATCGGCTTGTCTACATGCAGGATGAGCCCTTTGGATCGCTCTCCATATTCGCACAGTACTGTGTTATGCATCTTGCCGGTACAATGGTCCGTGTCGTGCTTGACGGGCAGGGTGCGGACGAGCAGCTGGGAGGATACATCGCATATATGGTACCGTTCTTCCGCAGTCTCGTCCGCCACCCTGCCCGTGCCGTAAGTGAAGTGGGGTTGAGCCTTCTGCGCCACCACGCCTTCTTCCGGGACGCCTTCGTGCAGAGGCAGGTTCGATCCGGCAGGCGTGCGCTCCTGAGTGGATCGGTGCCCTCCATTAACCGGTATGAAGGTACGCTTGACCGCGTTCTTGCCGCTGAGATTGAGGCTACGAACCTTCCCGCCCTTTTGCACTACGAAGACAGGAATTCGATGGCTTTTTCCGTTGAGGCGCGGGTTCCGTTTCTTGACTACCGTCTTGCCGAGTTTTTCGGGGCACTTCCGCTCGACCATAAAATTCGCAGGGGTGTAACGAAATCCGTTCTCAGAAAGGCCATCAAAGGGATTGTCCCCGATGCAATTCGATGCCGCATGGATAAAGTCGGATTCGCCGCACCCGATGAGGTGTGGATGAAAGAGGATCTCCGTGCGTTGATCTGTTCAATCCTCACCTCGGAGAGTTTCCGGAAACGGAAGTACTGGAATGCCACCGCAGTTGAAGAAAGCTTTCGTGATTTTCTCGCCGGCACTTCGGCATATTCCCATGAAATATGGAGAATTGTGTGCACGGAACTCTGGCTGCGCAGTTTTTTTGACGGTCGCTCAGGGAATCCATGAAGGGGGGTCGGGGTCTTTTCACTCATCCGGTACCGGGATTTTCATGAACCGTATTCTGCCCTGATATACCGGTAAAGTTCATAAAGGTCGCTTATAACATGATCGACGCCGGGTTCGCCGGTGAACCTGTTCGGCTGACGGGGGGTGACCCTGCCGACAAATCGCACTCCTGCCTCCTTTGCCGCCTGCAGATCGTTATGCGCATCCCCGACGAAGAGGACGGACTCCGGGGGAACCCCTGTCATGGCAAGGATAGCCCTGATGCAATCGCTTTTTGATCGGGGAGAGCCATAGACACCCGTGAAATAACGGTCAAGATTCCTTCGCCTGACAATTTCCCGTATCTCCCCCTCGGGCGTTGCCGAGACGATGAAGAGCGGAATGTGTTTTGAACACACTCTGAGCAGTTCTTCGGCTCCGTCGACAAATGATGATGCGAGCACCCCGTCAAAGACCAGTTCCGAAAAACGGCTGCCAAGCCATAAAAACCGCTCCTCGGACAGTGGTTCGAGCAGAATATGTGCATAAATATATCGGAATTTGTCAAATCTGGACATTCCTCCGTTATTGAGATGAAAATTCACGATTTCATCGAGATGTTCGGGCGCAAAGGAAAAGAGTTCTCGGAAGGCATCTGTTTTTACTAAAACCGATTCGAGAATTACCCCGTCAAAATCCAGAATCAGCACATTCAGGTTGGACATGAAAATCCTGCCTCCTTCTTAACCGTGCGATACGATTGCTGACACCGCCGTATATGTCACGGGTTCCTCTGCCGGTTGTTTCATGGCATGCCATCTTCCTCTTTGCTGAGTATGCACATGTAAAATTTTTTAAAACAGCCACAGTACATGTCTTTTTCCATGAACATCCGCCAGAAAAAGAAAATCATTTTTTCCCGGAGGGTGTTGCCGTCATTCAATACGACTGCTTCGGCTTCTTTTTGAAGGGTAAATCGCGTATGTGTCAGGATTTTTTTAAAGTCCGGGGGAGAGAATTCGAAGATATGGTGCTGATGGAGGGGCTTTATCGGATCATAGTTGTGGCGGTGGATCGTGGTTGTTGAGACGAACGGAATGGAGAGTACAAGTGACTTCCTGCAGACACGGCCGATCTCGTTCAGGAGTGCGATGGGATTGGGAACGTGTTCAAGCGTTTCAAAGAGCAATATATGATCAATACTCCCGGCTTTAAAGGGGAGATGTTCGATATCGGCCTTTATTACCTCAATCTGTTTTGCGTGAATCGCTTTCAGAGCAGGATCGCTGATATTAACGCTTATCCCGTCCCTGTTCATTGACCTGATAAATATCCCGTTCGAATCACCAAGATCGACCAGCGTATCGTTCTCTGAAATCCGGATATTATCGTGGATAAACCGTATTCTGTCAATGGTAAATCCGCGGATGACATTCTGCGACCCGCTCTCCGTCAGTTCGATGTCGCCGTAATGCTGCCGTTCGTCTTCTTCTTCGAGAAGTTTTTTGACCGGACGGTTGAGATGCTTTATTTTCTCATCAAGAATCCTTCCGGAATTTCGTTCGAAAACATCAAATAAGATTTTATGTGTGTCCAGGTGTAAAATGCGTGTAACCTTTGAGATTATTGTTGAGATCATGGATTCCCTTCGTTTTCCGCCCTATGCCTTCTCATTCACGCCCAGGTCGAGTCAATCTCCGCCGGTTACGCCGTATGCCTGCCCGGTTATGTAATCGCCACATTCCGAGGCGAGGAAAAGGCACAGGCGTGCTACATCGAGGGGCGTCCCTGCCCGCCGGAGAGGAATTCTTTTTACCCGGTCATCGAGTGACTCCCTGCCGATTTTTTTATGAAATGCCGTATCGATTACACCCGGCTGGATGGAATTTACAAGAATATTGTAATCCGCTCCTGACCGTGCAAGGGTACGCGTCACCGCGTCGAGCCCTCCTTTCGCGGCACCATAATGCGCTGTAATTTCAGAACCCCCATATTTCGAAGCGATTGAACTGATATTGATGATCCTGCCCCCTCCATGGTCTTTCATAAAGCGAAAGGCTTCACGGGCCAGGAAAAATGGTCCGGTGAGGCAGATCTGGAGTGTTTTATCCCACGAATCCCGGTCCATGTCAAGGAAATGGTCATGCCCGTATACCGTTCCGGCATTGTTGATGAGAACGTCGATGCCGCCGGCAAGCCCGATAAAGTCGGGGATTACATTCTCGCGTTCCGCCGGACTGAGGAGATTTGCGGTGAGGAGGAATGCCTCCCCACCGTCCTCCCGGATCTGGCGGACTACGTTTTCCGCATTGTCCCTGCTTCTGTGGTAATGGACGCCCACGATGGCTCCATACTGTCCGAAGAGGCGTGCTGTGGATGCCCCGATACCCGATCCCGCACCGGTAACCAGAACTTTTGATCCCTTTATCGCTTCAAACATGGTCATACCCATGGTTTTTCAGCCAGTATTCGACACCCGGCACCTGCCATTCATAATCCACATCGCAACCGCCCCACTGCCTGAGCGGATAGATATGCTGTCCCATCCATTTTTGCGGCAGGAGACCGGATTCAAGATTTTCAAGACAGTGTGGTCTTACTATCGACACTCCCATATCGGCAAACCAGACATCACCCTGTGAATCACGGTCGCAGTTGAGTGTTTTCGGGTCACCGAAGTGCTCGAACGGAATAAAGGGGTGCAGCAGACCGTCATTTCCTATCCTCCGTGCTCTCAGCGGACTCCACATGTTATATCGGGATACCGTCACGGCGGAGTCGATGTCGGGATTTTCGCGCAACACCCGGATCCCCTCATCAATGGTTTCAGGAAGGATTGTTGCAGCATTGCAGAGCAAAAGGACGATGAATTCAAGGGTTTTACCTGCCTTCTCCTGTTCATCCCGGATCAGCCGGTAGCCGTGGACAAAGGCGTCCTCGCCAAGCGCCTCGGGCGTGCATAGCTCCGGTGGCCTGTCAATAATTATCGCCCCGGATTTCCTTCCGATTGCCTTTATCGCTTCCGAGTCGGTTGAGATATAAACATCATCAACTTCCCGCGATTTCTTTGCGGCAAGGAGGGGATATTCCATAAGCGGTCTGCCGAGGACAGGTTTTGTATTTTTACCGGGAAATCCCTGGCTGCCCTCTCTCCCTAGCATTAATGCAGCAATCATACACGTTTCCTCAGTAATTTTCGAACTTCGTTTTCACGGAGCGGACAGCGGTCACATGCCGGGATCTCATGCGCTTTTCCCCTGCGGTGCACCTCACGGTATCCCGCCTCCCGGGCACTGTTCCACGCTTCCCTGATTGTAATCTCCTGAATGTTTCCGAAACTCATCCATTCATAGATATCATGAACACAGGGCAGGATAGTGCCTTCCCACGTAATTGTCATCCTCTGCCACAGCTGCGGACATGCCCAGGGATAGATCCGGCCGCGATGATCCGGATTGCCCTCTTCATCCTTCATGTCCAGAAAACCCACTTCATCGGCTCGTGCAGACCAGAAATCAGCATAATTTTTTTCTTTACCCAGCAACTCGGGAACGCGAACCGTCTGAATCCGCACAAGAGGCTTCTCCACTCCCAGTTCCTCCTTTATTGCTTTCAGGCGTTCGATATTGCCAACCACCTGCTCAAACTGTGCACCGACCCGGTATTTTTCGTATAACTCTTTTTCATATCCCTCGAAAGAGATTGAAATACGGTCAAGTCCCGCGTCGATGAGCTTTCTTACGGCATCTTCGTCGAGTTTCGTGGCATTTGTATTGAAATAGACGTCCATGACGCCGGCATCCTTGGCATATGCCACCATCCGGACCAGATCCTTATGGAGCATTGGTTCGCCGCGATAGGTGAATTTCAGCGAATACAGCTCGTTCTTTCCGGCCTCATCAAGGATTTTCTTCCAGATTTCCTCCTTCATGAAGCCGCCTTTATACTTATTGTGGGTTGTTGCACAGAAGGGGCATCTCAGGTTGCAGACGTTTGTGGCCTCGATATCGAGGTGAAGGGGAAAATCTCCCGTGGAAAAATTTTTCGGCCATTCACTCCACTTCCTGCGATACTCCTGATATCTCGCATCGTTGCGCTCAACGACGCTCGTCCCGGCAATTGTATGAAAGTTTGCATCAACGTTTATTTCTGTCATTATCGTCACCTGCGGTAGCGTTAGTCTCTTTTATTTCGTAATCAGATTCGCATTCCTTCTGGACTTCTCTCAGGCACCCGAGAATTCCTTCATTAATATCAATATACGTGGAGAGATTGACTCTGACGGGGATATCCGCTTCGAGGGAATACGGGGTCATTACGTAATGCCGCTGTTTTTCTTTTGGCGTATAGTGAATAGCTATGTCACGGTTGATAATTTCCCGGATGATCTCAAAAAATTCCTCAATTTTCATCCGCTGGTGGCCGGTAATCATAGCTGCCTTATTGATGAAATCCTTGTCCTGCGCTATTCTCACGGTTTCACGGGCGGCATCCTGAATATGAATATATTCTCTCACCGAATCCGGGGAGCTCAGATACGTGAATTCACCTTTCGTCAGCAATTCCCTGCAGACATTATTGACAAAATTCCAGTGATTACTATCGCTCCCGTAGAGGCTGCCGTACCGGAGAATCGTATACTCCAATCCGAATTCTTCGTAGAATGTCTTGCATAAGGATTCACCGACCTGTTTTGAGACACGGTAAAATGAGCCGTGAATGCCGGATGTATAAACGCTGCTGGCAAACATAAATCGCCTGACGCCTGCATTGCAGGCGGCTTCGAGGCATTTTGCCGTGCCGATACCATTGACCTCCATAGTCCGGACGGGAACCGTGCGTGCCACGTCGATATCGGCAATGGCGGCCGTGTGAAATACCAGATCACACCCCTCCATTGCCAGAGCCAGTGATTCGCCATCAAGAATATCTCCCTGAATATGACGGACGCTCTCCGCGTTTTCGCCGGGTGAGTAATTCACGTTCTCCAGATCATACGAAACGGTTTCAATCCCTGACTTTTGAAGTTCTTTCACAAGATATCTGCCAAGAAATCCTGCTCCTCCCGTCACAAGAGCCTTCATGATATTCCCTCCTCAACAAAACGAAGAATGTTGTCCACAGCCTCCATCTCCATCCGGTAGCGGGACTCAACGGTATCAGATGCCACATGCGGTGTCAGAATAACCTGGGGGAGGGCGAGCAGTCGCCCGGAAACAGGCTCGCCGACAACATCGAGGCCGGCACCGGCAACCACCCCCTCCTCAAGTGAACGAATCAGTTCGTCCTCATCGATAAGCGATCCGCGTGCCGTATTGATAACGATGACATCCTTTTTACAGGCTGAAAACGCCTTTCTGTCAAGAACCGGCTTATTTCCTGCCTTCGGTGGCATATGGAGCGTGATAATGTCGGACAGGGAATAGAGTGTCGAAAGCTCCTCTGTCCGTACCCACGAATCGGGTACCGCATGTGTTACGTAGGGATCGTAGTAGAGAACGGTACACCCGATTGCATCAAGGATGGTCGCCACCCGCGTGCCGATCCTTCCCAGCCCGATAATGCCTGCCGTCTTTCCGGCGAGGAGAGAACCCCGGAGTACAGGGGTAGTTCCCCGTCTTATCTGTTCATTGTAATTCGGGATATGCCGAAGGCAGGAGAGGATGAGGGCGAGCGTATGCTCGGCAACGGCCTGTGCGGGAGCCTCCGGTGTGTTTAAAATCCTGATATCCCTTTCAGCCGCCGCCGCCATATCGATAGCGTCGAGACCGACTCCCACCCGTGAAACAGCCCGGAGATTTTTTGCTGAAAACAGCACTTTTTTGGAATAAACTTCCGTTCCTGCGATGGCGGCATCGGCATCTCGGAGCGCTTCAATCAACTCCTCTTCCGAAAGGCGTCTGCCTGTTGTATTGACATAAACAAGTGAGCACTTTTTTTTTAATTTTTCCACTACAGGACCGGTTTGATCAAATGAGCGAATGGTAATAGCGACCCTGAATAATGTCATGCGCATGTCCCGATACTTCGGTCTGGATTAATATAGGGAGAGAGGGGTTATAAATATGGTCGTAATGGTAAATTACGGCGCATCGTTTTGCCTGTCCACTCCCGGCTGCCGCCACATCAAAAAGGCTCCTCCGCAACGGTTCGGGGATTTTATCTCACATATGCCAAGAAATAAATCTCTTGTCAGATTATTCTATGCATAGGTCACATAGATGAAAACATCGGATGCACGAAGAGTTATTCTTATACATGCAAATGCCACATTAATTAAAGATTTTTACAGACTTAATGGGCAATTTTACGGTAAATTTTGGATTTATCTGGGAGAAAATGTGCCGTTTGCCCTTGGTCTTGAGGAATTATTCGGCACGGTGCTTCAGAGGATTGAAATCGGTGACGAATTGCAAAAGACGGCAAAAGAATGTCGGCAGGAGTATATAGACTATATAGGGAGGCTTTCCGAAAGCCATGATCTGAACTGGTGGTTAACATCAGCATCTGAAAAAAATCCGTTTATATCAAATATATTCCTTTATTTCTGCTATGTGAAGATATGTATGCGGTGTATGGAGAGATTCGACGACGATCTTCTCATCGTCTGCGAATCTCCCGCACTGATGCGGTCACTGCAGAAAAATCTGGAGAATTTCCCCTGCACTGTCGAATGTATTTTTCAACCTTTCTATTCCGTTGTCAATGCTGTAAAATCGTGGACGGAAAGGATAAGAAATAAGCTCTGGTTTTTAATCAGATATACCGGCCGTAAAATGGTTGCACAGTATTATCTCTTGAAAAAGAGTCGATTTCATTCGGGAGAGAATGATCGGGAATATGTTGCCATTCATTCCTGGGCTGACGGGCGCTCATTTACCCGCACGGACACCTATCAGGAAGTCTATTTTGGTAATCTCAGGGATGAGCTTGAAAAAAAAGGCTGCAATGTTCTCTATCTGGTGCATGTGCTGCCGACATTGGCGTATCTTCAGGCAGTCCGGGAACTGCTTCGCAGAGATTATGACGGTGTCCTTTTCGAAGAATTTTATTCGTATGCGGATATCATGAGGGTTCTTGTCACACTTTCCGCGAATTATCCGTGTCCACAATCGATTCCGCCTTTCATGGGACTGGACGTTTGTGCGATTGTTGCACACGAATGCACAAAAGACCGGATTACCACCCGTGCTGAACAGTCATATCTCTGCTATTTTGCCGGCCGGAATCTTTGCCGGGATTTTCGTATCCACACCTTCACCTACATCTTTGAAAATCACATGTGGGAGAAGATGTTTTGCGCCGGAATAAAAGATGCAGGCGGCCAGACACGAACTGTGGGATATCAGCACTCCGGCGTAATTTCAATGTTCACCTGCTATGCGGTATCGAAATTCGAAGCAGAATGGATGCCTCTTCCCGATCTGATTGTAGCGAGCGGATCAGCAGCCAGAGAGCAGCTGATCGCTTCGGGCTTCAATCCGAAATCAATTGTCGTAGGAGGTGCATTACGCTATTCGCACCTGACAGAAGAGATGCCTTCATCGCATCGCGGTGCGGGAAACACTATCCTCGTGGCGTTGTCCGCGAGTCTGAATTCCTCGATGGAACTTACTTATAAGGCTCTTCTCGCATTTGGCAGCGCCGGCGATCTGAGTATTATTATCAAAGCTCATCCTATCGCACCGTTTGAAAAAATCGCTCAATTTTTACCTCCTTTTCCGGAGCATTTCCACCTGAGCGACAAACCGATAAATGTTCTTCTCCGGTCGGCTGATCTGGTATTATATTCGGAATCTACCGTCTGTGTCGAAGCTCTGGCTCATAATATCCCGATAATTCATATTAAGTCTGATTTCAAGATAGATTTGAATCTTCTTGAGGAGGTGGCGTGGGTACCTTCCCTGAGCAGTCCTGAGGAGATCCGCGCAACATCAAGGAATTCTTTACAGAATGATACGATTTCATCCGAGAAAGCCCGGGAACTTGTACGTCGGATATTCAGCCCTGTCAAAAGCGAAATTGCGTCGTTTTTTATGAAAGATGGATGTAAACGTGAGGAATTCAGTCTCCGGACAATTGAGTGATCAGTGTTCTTTTGAAAAATTCTCAGCGTATTCAGGTGGGATATATCGAGGCCGGACGCAGTGATGATCCCAATGAATAACTTCATATCATATTTTTACTAACCCGTAGAGTACTATGAAATATGGGAAATCAAACACCAGGTCCGAGAGTTCTGAAAAAATACTGGATAAAGAAACATTAAAGAAGATCCGGGCATTTGGGAGTATCGTTATCATTCGTGGCGGAAGCCTCTACAAAGATGATTGATGTATAAGATCTCATTGTGCTGTGGTGTTGCTTTGGAAAAAAAAGGATATCTCCCATCGATTGAAGATGAATTTATATCGTCAATAACAGACGGGACGATTGAGGCTTTTTTGGAACTCTGGTTTGATAATATCAGGAATAATTTTGATATAATCCGCAAATCGGAAAGCGTCAAAAATATACCAAAACATCCGGATATTCCTGCGATTGTCGTGGGTGCAGGCCCCTCCGTAAAAGAAAAAAACCACATGAAGCTCATCAGGGAATCTGACTTCGGAGGGATCATCATTGCAGTCGATCGTATGCTCGTTCCCCTTCTTGAAGAAGGAATTGTCCCTGATTTTGTGATCAATGCCGATGGACACTGCGAAAATATTCTCAATTTTTTTGATAATCCTCTGGTGGATCAGCATGCCAGTGAAATAACAGCGGTTTTTGCCACAATTGCCCCCTCAAACGCGGTGAACCGGTTTGTCGGGAGAAAATATTTCTATAATCCGATGATTGACAATATCGACTCCACCACATCCATTACCCGGTGCATGAAATTCCTCACAAAAATGAGCATACTTAATACGACGGGTAATGTTGGAGGCTTTGGTGTCATATTTGCATATTATCTCAAGTGCAATCCCATTGCGATGATAGGGCTCAATTACGGATATCCCGGAGGAACTTCATTGCAGGACACATACGCATATCCCAATATCAGGACGGCATTCCCGAATCTGACCGATGAGGAGATCTATGATCGGTTCTATATACAGGTGGATCATCCGTTCTTCAAGGAGGGCGGTTTCACCGAACCGATATTCTCCTACTACAAAATTGGTTTGTTAGAGGCAGCCACTACGATTTCAGAAGAAGGTTATACTATTTTCAACTGCACGGAAGGTGGGATCATTTATGAGGAGCCAATCAAGTGCCTCAGGCTTGCTGAATTTTTAGAGAGTTGCAGGTGAATTTATGGGTAAGAAACGAATTTTATTGATTAATTCCCCGATACGGCTGACACAACCTCCGACGAATATCCCCTACGGACTCTCGATTATCGCCGCTGTGCTGGATCTGGAAGGGCATGATGTTGTTTTACTGGATGCCAACGCTCACAGATTGGGGATCGATGAGATTCTCGCTGATATCGCGGATGAGTCTTTTGACATCATATCTCTTTCGGGACTTGTAACAACATACGGATTCCAGAAAAAGATCCTCCCCGGCTTAAGGGGATTATTTCCCGACGCACTTCTCATAACCGGTGGCGGCTGTGCCAGCAGCATCCCTGAAGAGATGCTCACGTGGATTCCCGAACTGGATCTTTGCTGTATCGGAGAAGGCGAAAAGACAATCGTTGAGATTGTAGATAATTCGGATGACCGGAATTTTTCTGATGTAATCGGGATCAATTACCGAAATAATGAGGGAGTCATCATTAAAAATCCTCCGCGCCCCTATATGAGCGAGGAGGAACTCAATACCCTGCCTTATCCGGCTCTCGACATGCTGCCCATGGAGGAGGTATACTTTCCGAACAGCTCCATTGCCCTTTCTGCCGAGGCTTTCGGTGCAAAACGAAGAATCGATGTCATTTCGCAGCGCGGATGTCCCTATGACTGTACGTTCTGCTATCATATCGTCGGCGGGAAAAGGGTACGCTTTCAGAGCGCCAGGTATGTTGTCGGCATGATCAAGCATTTCAGGTTCAGGTATGCGATCGACTTTGTGACACTGATTGACGAAAACATGCTGGCGAACAAAAAAAGAGCTCTCGAATTCTGCGATCTCTATGAGGAGGAGGGGCTTGCAGATCTGGTAAAATGGGGCACAACGAGTCATGCAAATTCGATCGATCCGCAATTACTCAAGAGGTTGAAGGAATGCGGATGCACGTATCTTGAGATCGGTGGGGAGTCCGCAGATAACCGGATCCTGAAGGAAATAAAGAAGAATACAACGGTTGATCGGCTGCAATACGCACTTCAAGAGACAATCAGAGCCGGGATCAATCCTGTAATGAACTTTATGGTGGGATATGAAGGAGAGGATTGCCAGTCGATTTATGAAACGGTCACTTTCTGGATTAAAAACGGCTTTAAGATCTATCCGTTTATTATTACGCCATATCCCGGTTCCGCGTTATATCACTCGAATATGGATAAAATCCTCGAGCAGTATGACGGAAAATTGGAAGATTACATTCTGTCGCTTGGTGACGCCACCGAATTGACAGTAAATATCAGTCGTTTCAGCGATCCAGAACTTCTTGGCCTGAGAGAACTGATGGCGAAAGGAGATCTCAAACGGATAATGCGCTTCAGTGAACAGAGAGGGGAGAAAATAACGGTAAATAAGGCGGACAACGGAGAATTTCCCGTCGGAAACAAAGGGGAATAATTTTTTTACCACGGTGAGAGGAGATTGCGGATCCTTTCATTCATCTCATGAAAGTACATCCACCGGGACCGGTATCACACCAGCTCCCCGATATTCGCGGTAACCTTCTCGAATGCCGCAATCACATCATTCTGATCCGATCGGGATACATTTCCGTGACAGATGTCGGCAATCATCATCTCCTGATAGTACATCCGCTCAGTCACCGGACATATGCCGGGGCTGTAGTCCACTTTCCCCCTATAGCCGTGATAGGTGAAGGGAAAACCCTCTCTTCCAAAAGCAATGCGTCGCTGGTACAGGGGCTGCATGTAGATCGGTTCAACATAACCGCTGGAAATTGGAATTCCTTCCGCATTGAGGGCTTCAACAAATCGTTCTCTGGGTATTCCGATAATTTCTGAATTATAGCGAATCGGATATACGTAATAGCCGTGGCTGACATCAGGACGAACGACCGGCGGAGTAATTCCGGGTATGGCTTTCAAATGTTCTGTCAGGAATTTAGCCGCTGTGATGCGTGATTCGAGCAATGTGTCCAGTTTCTTAAGTTGCTCGCGTGCAATTGCTGCTTCAATCTCCGTCATCCGATAATTAAACCCTACCATATTCACGAGATTTGAGACTCCTTTTGCTCCGACCGCACCCTCGGCATGGTTGCGTATCATCCGGCACCGCTCCGCCAGATCATCGTGCTCGGTTACGATGATACCGCCCTCTCCGCACTGAATTGTCTTGTGGTAATTCAGGCTGAATACACCGATATCCGCAAGTGTCCCTGCATAGCGGCCTTTATATGATGCCCCCGGTGCCTGAGCGGCGTCTTCAATAACGATGATATCCCGATCTCTTGCGATCTCCACGATCTCATCCATATCCGCGGGGTGACCGAAGATATCGACAGCGATGATTGCTTTTGTCAGGGGAGTGATTCGTTCTTCAATCGATTCCGGTGTAATGCAGAAAATCTCAGGATCGATATCTGCAAACACGGGAATCCCCCCGTAGACAACTGCTGCAGTCGCCGATGCGCTCATTGTATAGGGAGAGACGATGACCTCGTCACCCGGTCCCACACCTGCCGCCCCGACCGCAGTATAGAGTCCCGAGGTTGCAGAGTTTACACTGACGGCATGCCGCACCCTGAAATACTCTGCCCACTCTCTCTCCAGTTGACGGACCTTCGGTCCGCCATAATAGTCCGGAGACCATTTCGCAAGGAATTTCGAGAGTACTGTGCTGTCGAGCACCTCCATTACTGCCCGTTTCTCCTCCTCACCTATCGTGACATAGCGTGGAAATGCCTCATTTCTGACCGGAGTTCCACCATTTAATGCCAGTTTATTCATATTGATTCTCCTAACCTGATACGGACACTATGATAGCATATCATAAATGCACTGTGCAACCCGCTCGGTGGCTCTACCATTAATTTTCACTTTTTTTAGTTTTTGAACGAGTAGACGGTGTTTTTCAGTGTTGCTCAATACATCTTTTATTACTGCGGATATAGCATCTTCGGAGTAGACCCCGATACTCAGGCCCATCCGGTTGGTCGGCAGGGGATCAGCAGTGCGAATACCTGGCTGCAGGCTTACAACGATCCGTCCGAGACAGCACGCCTCAATGAGCAAAGCAGTGGTCATGCCGACAACGAGATCGGCAGCCATCACAAGCTCACGCGAATTTCCCTCAGTTGAAACGATGACAGGCACCCGGTCACTTTTCACCGGGAGGAAATCCTGTGGTTTTTCGCGCGGATGCGGACGTATTATCAGAAAAATCTTCCGGTTTACCAGAAATCCGGGCTCTTCGAGGGATCGAAGGAGGGAAGCGAGCACACTCATTTCGGTATAGCCGGGGTACAACGGATGTGAAGGATCCGTGCCATATAATGCGGAGAGAGGCTGCGATGCAAAAAGAACCATCAGGTCATCGTGCCCGATCCCCAGGCTCTTTCGAAGTCCTGCAATGCTGTCAGGGCCAAAATTCTGTTTCCACCTGTAGAGATCATCATATGCGGGATTACCTGTGATAACAAGGCTCATTGGATCAAAGCCCGCCTCAATCATCTCCTCTTTCATTCTTTCATCGATTACCGCAACCCGGTCAGGAAGAGAAGACAAATTCCCTTCGTGATCACAGAACCGTTCACAATAATGCGACCAGAAGTCCATGATCGTCAGTGAGGGTATTGCCAGCCGGCGGGCTTCATCGACGAACAGCCTTTCGAGGCCAATACCATTGAAGGATGTTCCTGTAAGCAGCAATGAAGGCATTATCTCCTTTAACAGTGATTGAATGTCACAAGCAGTCATTTCCTCGGATATTTCAGTGTATTCAATTCCCTGCTGCTTCCAGAGATGACATGCTTCGCGGTACGCCATGGCCCGGACCTGAACGCGGGCGTCACTCCTGAGAAGGTTTATGACGGGAGCCACCGCCTTTGCCCCGCCCGGATCACCGCAGACCGCCACAATCACCGGGAGATGTTTTTTCGGTATCATTCACTATCCATTGTGATCGCTCTGCCTTCTTTTGCTGAATTCAGGGCAGCCTCGGCAATTTTCAGGTTTTCAATGCCGTCTCTTCCGGTGCAGAGGGGTTCTGCTCCGGTGTCGAGGCACATTACGAGATCTTCGACGGCATGGAGTACTGTGTCCACCATACCGCCTCTCTCTTCCTTAAACGGCATGAGAGACCGGTAACCCGAGTAATAGGGACTGTCAGCCACCCGGTGAAACCTCATGGTATGGCCTGAATCGGAGATTGTTACACGTCCGAGTGTTCCGATGATATCCAACTCGAATATGCTGAAGTCACGGGAATTATATCCATGGAGATATCCGAAAATGTTTCGATCAAGTTCGAGATGAACATCAAGAGTGGGATCCTCTCCTGCTTCATGCAATCTGTCAAATGCCCGGACACGGCGTATTTCTCCGACCAGAAATCTGACGAGATCGAACCAGTGCGTTCCGGTATGTCGTGTCCCGTTTCCATAATGGCCGCTTATAGCCTGAATATCCCCGATACCTCCTGATTGAAGGAATTTACGAAGATTCTGAAAATTTCCTGCATAGCGACGGGAATAGTTCACCGCCAGGACAACCTTTTTTCGGCCTGCCATCCTGAAAAGGTCACGGGCCTCAT
This sequence comes from Methanoculleus sp. SDB, assembly GCA_001412355.1. Taxonomy (NCBI): domain Archaea; kingdom Methanobacteriati; phylum Methanobacteriota; class Methanomicrobia; order Methanomicrobiales; family Methanomicrobiaceae; genus Methanoculleus; species Methanoculleus sp. SDB. The sequence goes on along the minus strand of LKUD01000051.1, from coordinate 39,914 downwards.
CAACACGCATTGCGAGAGGTTTTTCGGCTAATACGGCACGGACGGATGGTGATGCAATTGCAGTTCGAATAAGCTCATAATGGGTAGGATCCGGTGTGCAAATGCTCACAATTTCCGGCTCCTGCACCGCGAGCATGTCATTAATGTCATCAAACCGGTATTTTACTCCCCATCGGCTCGCACATCGCTTCAATTTCCCGGGATTGCTATCGCAAACAGCTACAAGTTCCGTATCCCGGCATACGGAGTAGGCTCCTGCGTGCGTATAAATATCCTTGATCCGGGGATCGTCTGCAAATTCACTGCCTATCTTTCCGCATCCGACAACTGCCGCACGATATACCATTTTACCTCTCATCGTTGAACTGGTTCACCCGATCATCTCCCACCTGAACGGCGTCCCCTTCCTCGCATCCCTGTTCACACGCTTCCCCAGCAGCATCTCATAATATTTGGGCGATAATCCCAGACCCGGCCTGACACACCGCAGATTCTCCGGGGTGAGCAGATCTCCCTTCTGAAGATCCTCGGCAATGTAGAGAGACCGTCGAAAGGCCAGAGATCTCTTTTCTTCTTCACCCGGACCATACCGCACCTGTCCCAGCGACTGCCAGGCGCGCTTGGTCTCCACAACAAGAGCGCGGAACTCATCCGGCTCCAGCGAGAATGTGCTGTCCACACCGCCATCTGCACGGCTGAGGGTGAAATGCTTCTCGATCACCGTCGCACCCTGCGCCACTGCCGCGACGGCAACTCCCACGCCCATCGTGTGGTCGGACAGACCCACCTCACAGCCAAACAGGGCTCGCATATGGGGGATGGTGACTACATTGCTGTTCTCCGGAGTAGCCGGGTAGGTGCTTGTGCATTTGAGCAGTATAAGGTCACGGCAACCGGCTTCACGGGCGGCCCGCACCGCCTCATCGATTTCTGCTACGCTTGCCATGCCGGTGGATATGATCACCGGCTTGCCGGTGGCCGCCACTTTTCTAATCAATGGGAGATGAACATTTTCAAAAGAGGCGATCTTATAGGCGGGGACGTTCAGTTTCTCGAGAAAGTCGACTGCGGTCTCGTCAAAAGGAGTGGAGAAACAGAGTATCCCCAGTTCCCGTGCCCTCTCCATGATCGGCGCATGCCACTTCCATGGTGTGGATGCAGTGGTATAAAGATCATGCAGACTCTGTCCCTTCCATAGATTCTGCTCGTCACTAATGAAGAACTCGCCCCCGTTGATATCGAGGGTCAGGGTGTCGGCAGTATATGTCTGGAGTTTGATGGCATCAGCGCCCGCCTGTGCCGCCGCCTCAACAATAGCAAGGGCCCGGCCGATGGACTGGTTGTGGTTGCCGGACATTTCGGCGATGATGAAGGGGGGGCTGTCGAGGCCGATTGCGTGTTCTTTGATTTTCATAGCCATCAATTATTCTTTTGTACTACTGGTGTGTTCAGATAATCCGTCTTTTTCCTTGTGATGGTGATCAGAAAACACGCTGAAACACCACCACATCCCCGTTACAGTGAGATTCGAAGTCAAGAGATTCAAATACTTTGCGGGAAGAAAGATTGTTCTCTTTAACCTTACCGAAAACTACCAAATCTGAGGATTCAGAATGCATTGCATTTAAGGCAGCCTCGATAAGAGGTCGGCCAAGACCTCTTTTGCGATACTCGGGAGCTAAAGAGTAACTCATCTCCCATGCCTGATCTTCCTTCTCGAACCGCACCTGCCCGACTGGTATCCCTTCTTCATTCTCCACGATATAGAAATGGCAGTTCTCCAGATTCCGCAGCCGATTGCGGAACCAGTGCCGATGAGTATCCGCAGATATGGGATCCGGCGTGAAAGAGTTACGCCGTGTCTCGGGATCGTTCGCCCACGCGAGTATCAGAGTTTCATCAGACAGGCGGGCATGGCGAACCGTTAACGGCGCCTCTGGCGTGATCGTTATCACCGCAGAGGTACGCTCCGCCCCTTTTCCATCCACGATCCGGTGACATCGCAGAGACCATTCCTGATCCAGTTCCTCTTTCACCAGCTGACAGAGTGCCTGCCTGATAGCATCTTCAGATACCTCATCCTTATGTCCGAGCCACCGCGCCAGCCTTTCGTGTTCCAGCCAATCGCCAATCGGCCGCTGGTTCTCAGCCAGCGTCACGACGAGTGCGGGGAGTCCGAGGCATAAACGCTCCCAGCTTGTTGTTCCCGCTGCACCGATGGCGAGATCAGCTTTCACCATCAATGGCGCAAGGGTGGGCAGATTGCCATGCAGATGAATATTCGCGAATCCCGCAGCCAGGTCCCGAACTATATGGTTATGGGGACTGCTATCGGGGATAACAACATTGACCTCGATATCCGTGCGATTCAGGCCGATAAAGGCTGCAAGCGCCAGTCCCGTCAGGTTATCGTTGTCCCCCCCTCCGAAGGAGATGAGAATATTCCTTATCGGTCCTTCCCGTGGTGGGATACGATCATGCAGATCAGCATAAAACGGCTGCAGCAGAGCATACCCGGGGCCGAGGAGAAAGGCACAGCCTTTCGGTACCTTTTCACGATACCGGGTGTGCAGATCCGCGACGAGATTCTGGTCAAGTAATATTTCACAGTCGTGAGTCCGGTCGGCAAGATCATCAATCACAAAGATACGCTCCGCGTAAGGACGGATGGTGCGTTCCCATCGATGATCGAGGGCGTAATGATCCACAACCAGCCAGTCGGGCTTTGCTCCTGAGTTTCTGATGACAGCGATGGTCTGTTCGGAATCCTCCTGCCACGCCGCACCAAGCCAGGCGGCATGCGCCGGTTTTGATTCGGCTGCAAATCCATCTTCGGGAGGAGGAAGGCGGTGAACCGGAAAACCATGATCTTCAATCAGGTCGCAGAGATGGCCTTCATGCTCGCGGCAGATAAAGGAAACGTCCGCACCTTTTCCGACCAGATATTCTGCAAGGTTCAGACAGCGCATGATATGGCCGGTGCCGATGGTGAGTGAGGCATCCGTCCGAAAGACTATGTGCATGTTCATCAACACCATCAATCCTGCAGCTTGTGTAACAATTCGAACATTAACTCGGCCCGCACCCAGTCCTCCGGGGTGTCGATGTCCTGAACCCGGTGGCGGGGGAGAATTACAGGAGCGGCTATGTGTGAGAAAAGAGGCTTTTCCTCTCTCCATGCATCAGAAACACCCCAGTAAAACTGACCGGCGTCGTGATATGCCTCTTCCAGATCCTGGGAGCGGGTGGCAAAATGTTCGGGCTGGAACATTTCCAGGCGCCCGTCTTTTGTGATCTTCACGGCACGCTGGATTGGAAAAGGGAAGCTGGTTACTGAAAATGCATATTCGCTGCCGCCGGTGGTGAGGATTTCCAGACCGCGCCTGATGTCATCAACAGATACAAATGGCGCCGTAGCATAGATGCAGCATATCTGTCCGAAGTCAATGCCTCGCTCTGCGAACCATACAACGGCATGACGGATTACCGAAAGTGTGCCCGAATAGTCAGTCGATAGTTCTGCCGGGCGGATGAATGGCACCTCCGCCCCCCATTGACGGGCAACGTCGGCGATTTCAGCGTCATCCGTAGAAACGATAACCCGGTCAAAGCACCCGCTGTCCAGTGCGGCTTCAATCGACCAGGCGATGATCGGCTTACCGCAGAAATCCCTGATGTTTTTTCGGGGAATTCTTTTACTGCCGCCACGGGCGGGAATGACTGCCAGTCTCATTCACGTACCGCCCGGCGGATTGCATCCACCACCAGATCCTGTTGCTGTTCCGTCATTGCCGGATATATCGGCAGGCTGATTGCTTCCGTGTAATATCGTTCGGCTTCGGGAAAATCGCCCTGTTCAAATCCCATCCGTTGATACAGGGGCTGAGTGTGCACAGGGATATAATGAAGATTTACCCCGATGCCCTCGTCACGCATTGACTCAAACACCTCCCGATGGCTTTTCGTAATTTTTTCCCGCTTCAGGCGGATGACGTAGAGATGGAAGCTTGAATAACAATCCGGATGCTGCCATGGTGTCGTGATCGGCAGATCAGCAAGAAGGCGATTGTAACGATCCGCCAGTTCATGACGGCGGGTCACATATGTATCGAGCCGCGTCATCTGGCTGATACCAAGTGCCGCCTGCAGATCCGTCAGGCGGTAGTTGTAGCCCAGTTCTATCTGCTGGTAGTACCACGGGCCTTCGGATTCATGCGTCATCTTCGCCGGATCGCGTGTGATGCCATGGCTACGCAGCAATGCCATATGTTCTGCAAGCGTGTCGTCGTTTGTCAATGCCATTCCACCCTCGCCTGTCGTGATAATTTTCACCGGATGAAAGCTGAAAACAGTGATATTGCTGTAGCGGCAGTTTCCAATGTGCATTCCTTTATATCGGCCGCCGATTGCGTGTGAAGCGTCTTCGATGATCGCAAATCCGTAGCATTCCGAGAGATCATGTATTCTTTCCATGTCGCAGGACTGGCCGCACAGATGAACGGGTACCACCACATCAGGCATTTGCCCATCTTCTTCTGCTGTGATCAGTTTTCTCTCAAGTGCCTCGACGGAGATGTTGTATGTGAGAGGATCAATGTCGACGAAATCCACGTAAGCCCCGCAATAGAGGCCGCAGTTGGCGGAAGCGACGAAGGTGACGGGGCTTGTCCACAACATTCCGCCGGGCTTTAATCCGAGAACCCTGCAGGCGATATGCAGGGCCGACGTACCGCTGTTCACGGCAACTGCGTGTCTGGCCCGGACCCTGGATGCTACAGCTTTCTCGAAACGGGGTACAGCAGGACCCTGGGTGATGAGATCTGAGCGCAAAATACCAACGACCGCGTCGATATCGGCTTGATTGATATCCTGTCGTCCATATGGAATCTGTTTCATAAGTATCGGCGCCGCACAATCGTCACTTACTGGTGGAGTGATTGTACCATCTGATTAAGATCATCGATATCAAGCCATTGGGTGTTGGTGTTGCTTGCATACCGGTATCCTTCCGGCAACGGCCTCCCGCCATCTCCGGTCTTCTCCCCCCAGAACTTCAGCTCGGGCTCAATCGAGTAATAGGTGTCGTACTCCTTGGTGTGCCGGGCCTCATCCTCGGTGATGAGTATCTCGTGAAGTTTCTCCCCGGGTCTGATGCCGATGATCTCAACCTCCGCATCCGGCACGATGGCACGTGCGAGATCGGTCACCTTCATACTGGGGATCCGGGGAACGAAGATCTCTCCTCCTGTCATTCGCTCGATGCTCTGCTGCACGAATCTGACCCCCTCTTCGAGGGTAAGCCAGAACCGCGTCATCCGCTCATCGGTAATGGTTATCTTCCCGGTATTCTTCTGGGAGAGGAAGAGCGGTATCACGCTCCCCCTGCTTCCCACGACATTTCCGTACCGGACACAGGAAAATTTTGTGTCTCTTTCATCTCCTGAGTATGAATTCCCCTGTACAAACAGCTTTTCGGCCACCATTTTTGTCGCGCCATAGAGATTGACGGGATGCACTGCCTTGTCGGTGCTCAGGCCAAGGACCCGATCCACATTGTTATCGATGGCTGCATCGATGATATTTATTGCTCCGTTAATATTGGTCTTTACCGCCTCGATCGGATTATATTCGCATATGGGTACATGCTTGAGGGCGGCGGCATGTATGACGATATCAACCCCGTTCATGGCACGGGAAAGTCTCTCCTTATCCCTCACATCCCCGATGAAGAATCGAAGACGCTTGTCGGGAAAGAGTCTCTCTGTTTCATATTGGAGCAGTTCCCCGCGTGAGTAAATGCGGACGCTTTGAGGATCATTCTCTTTTAAAAGGCTTTCCACAAACGCCCGTCCAAACGAACCGGTGCCCCCGGTGATGAGTATCGTCTTATCATCGAAATATTGCATTGAATAACGTTGTATTTTAAGTGCTTTCTACCTTTCGTCAGGTACGGTAACGAAATTTCTGTTAAAAAAATTAGCCCTGTTTCTGACCATGAATCCGAAAAAAAGAGACAGGATCCTGGATGACGGTAGATATAGCAGAGTTCGAAGCTCGTCGCTGTTTTGGAGGGTGAAAACTGATTGGGAAGTGCCCTTTACACAATAGCGAAGAGCCATACTCCTGAGAAAACAGATCAGGCCTCTTCCCTGCAGAGCAGTTCACGAAACAACGTTATCCCTTTTCCCTCTAAATTTGCGTCGATTTCGCCTTGAACGTAGTTCTTCAGGTATTCATCGAAGCCCTCATCACTGATTTCATAGAGCCAGTATTTCACGAAAGCTTCAAATTCATCATATCCATGTGCGACCATCGAGGGAAATTTGTCAAAATAGCAGCCTTTAAAGCGGGATGAAGAGTCGAAGTATATCGCCTTTTTTCGTGCGCCAAGTGCTTCACCGGTGGTTGAGGTGAAGCACGCGGAAACAATGAGGTCGGACTCTGCAATCACTTCACAGGTTTCGCCAAACCTCCCGACAGAATAGCACCGTTCATGGGATAACAACTCTTCATACACATCCCTGAAATCGCGGTCAATGTCCGGCATTTGCACCATCATCTCTTCCCAGACTTTTTTTGGCTTGAATAGTACTCCGATCTCCGGGTTATTTTTAAGGAATTTCAGAATGCCCGCAATATATGATATTATATCATCTTCCTGCAGAATGACGCCTTTTCCAAATGACGTATCAAATACGCCGAGCACTTTTTCCGGCTTTGTTTCCAGATTTTCAAATGCTTTTTTCCGTAAACCGGACGGGCATTCCCCTTCCGCTATTCTTCGTGCATGCTCGGACCAGATGCATCCCACATTGTAATAATTCGTAAAATAATTCTTTGTTCTGGTGAAAATCTCAACACACACATTTCCCCAGGAAACCAGATTGTCATAATACAGATAGGAATAAAAGACATGACGAAGAGGGCTTTCGCCCGGTTTCTCAAATAAGTCGTTATGGTGCGTTGAATGGATATAATACCAGGTTTTTATCCCGGCCTTTCCCAACACGATATTCCGGACAACATGATATTTCTCAAAATGAGTGTATACCACGTAATGTGTCAGCGCGTATACTTCCGTGAATCGCGTCCATATCATATAATGATAAATAATCCCGATTGCTGTCTTGATGAAATACGATGGCACAGCGGGTGAAAAAACACACGACCTGACCGAACATTGCAGCCCGCTCTTTATTGCAACGTTCCAGATAAAATCGTAAGTCAGAGTCGACAGTATTGTTCTGATTTCAATAGTATTGTATTTCTTCGCATTCAGAATATCCCGGTATTCTTGTGAAATATCTGTTTCTATGCAAAAAAGAGTATTTTCTCTGGTAATTGTGTCCCCGTCCAGAAGAAAATCTATCTTCCTGTACCTGAAGAGAAAACCCCAGTCCTGCGTATATACCCTGAGACCGATGCGATATCTTTTTTTTGCCCTCGTCTGGCTGTCAATATTTCTCGTAGTGAGAAATACCAGCAGAAGCGGGAAGACGGCAAGGCCGATACCATACATAAATCTGAGAATGAGCTCATGGACGATCGAGACCAAACGACTCCATAAAGGAATTTTTATCCGCGAATCATACCGCGTATCAGTAATGCTTTCGAAGCTGGCGTACCCGGCCGGAATAAAAACCAGATTGCCGCCTGTTTCGGCGATCTTGTTCACACAATTTTGAATGTCATAAAAGTTCTGAAGTCGTTCAACAAGCTCCTTTTTATAAACCAGATGTATCCTGTCAGAATTCACAAGATGAACAAAAGGACGTATAAATCGGCTGCCGTCATATGTTTCGCGATATATTTTTTCAATCGCGGTGAGTGCCTGATCATGGCTGAACATCCGGAAATAGTAATCAAAATCGGTCCATTTAATTTCCTGAATATGTGCCCCGGCAGAGATTTTGCCAAATACTTTCACGGCTTCGGGGTGAATCCTGAAATATTTTATGGCATACCCCATGATTGTATATAAATATACAACCGGGATAGAAAACACGCCGATGAACTCAAATACTGCCGTTTTCTTTATTTTAGTATTTTTCATTCATAATCACTCAGTAATGCAGGACTTTTTTCCGGATTTCACCGAATACCCGGGTGGTTAAAGCATCTGTTATCGGAGTTCTTCATACTTCCCCGCTCCCGGCAATTTAACCGCCTTCAGTCAGGACAATTCTCTCATCAGGCTTATTACCGGACTTTTCGGACTGCAGCCACGGATACGGGAGGCCGGAGACACCGGGGGCCTCAATAATAAGAAATACGGATTTATGGTTCATCGCTTTCAAGCGTCCTCTTTTTTTCGTATTGCATCGTATAGTATCGATAATAGGCATCCCGCTTCCTGAGCAGTTCGTCGTGTTTCCCTGTTTCAACAATACGACCGTCTTCTATCACGACAATCCTGTCAGCATTTATTATTGTGGAGAGCCGGTGCGCAATAATAATAAATGTATATTTATGCCTGATGTTCAAAATGGAATCCTGGATTATCTTTTCGGATTCGGTATCGAGTGCACTGGTGGCCTCATCAAGGATGAGGAGTTCGGGATTCCTGTATAGTGCGCGGGCAAGAGAAATCCGTTGTCTCTGGCCGCCCGACAGCTTCAGGCCCTTATCGCCCAGGGGCGTGTCGTACCCCTCCGGCAGCTCCATGATGAAATTATGGGCAAAAGCAATTTTTGCCGCTTCCATCGCTCGTCCGGGAGATATCTCATCACTGCCATAGCAGATGTTGTTGAGGACAGAATCGTTAAAAATATAGATGTCCTGCGTAACGACGCCCAGTTTTGCGTGGTAGGAGGCGAGATCCAGTTCCTTTATGTCATGCGTATCGATCATTATGCGGCCGTTTGCGGGATCCATGAGCCGTATGATGAGATCGACGAGAGTGGACTTGCCTCCTCCGGAACCACCGACAATCGCAATCATCTCGTTTTTATGGATTGTCAGGTTTACATCCTTCAGGACGGGTTTTCCCGGCTCGTACGAGAATGACACGTGGTCAAGCGTAATGCTCTTTTCTAATCCTGTAAATTCCGCGTCCCCACTTTCAATTGACCGGGCTGTAACCGCTTTGGTATTGATCTGTTCGATTTTATTAAAACTTGCAAGCTCCCCGGCAAGTTCGTGACGCAGGTTGTTCAGGGTTCGCAGAGGGTCTGTCATCCGGACGAGAATGAACAGGAAAACGAGAAGCAGCGCCACGGGGAGCTTGAATATTGATACCGATATGAACAGGATCAACGCAGCGATTAAAAATATGACCGCCTGAAAAAAAATCTCCACTTTCTTGCCGTTGATGCCATACATTGCGTTTACATATGACAGTCTCCGGGCGATATCCGAAAAACGTCCCGATTCCAGATCTTCTGTCGATGCCGTCTTAATAATCTTGAAAAGATTAAATCTCTCAACGGTAAATTCATTGAGTTGCGAATTATTCCTAACAATCTCAATGCCGTACCGTTTTGATGCCCTGAGGATAATATTCAGCAGGTAAAAACCGAGTATTGTTATTCCGATGCAGATGAAGGTTATCTCGACAGAGATGTAAAAGAGCATGAGAGCATATACGCAAATCAGAAATATTGTGCTCATCAGCTTGGTGATTGCATAGATTCCTGATCCGGCCCTCTCGGTTTCAACCAGCAGCCCGTTAATCAGATCGCCGGATTTCTGCAGGTGAAAATATGTCATGTCCGAGGCGACGATATTTTTGAATATATGTGATTTCAGGTCTGAGACAAAAGTAAATCTGAGATGTAACTGGATATATTCCTTAATATATATCAGGCACTGCCCTGAAAGAAACAGGACGAGGATCAGAAGCAGAAGGTTGTTGAAGTTCAGTTCGAGACCGACAATGCTCAGCAGCCATTGCAGGTAGACGACAAGGTATCCCCCGGCGTCGCTCTCCCCTGACATGATCTGAAGAAGCGGCACGAGAGCTCCGATGTTCACGGCTTCAAAAACACTGCATACGATGGTAAGAAGGGCGATAATGACAAGTTTCGGAGAATAAGGGGTGATATATTTTTTCAGCAGTGTGAGATCCGCATTCATTTGGTGATCCTCAAATACTCAAAACAGGAACCGGATTGCTTTCGCACCCATTTTGGATTGCATAATTTTGTCTTTTAACCCTTTAAACATTCCTGCATGGCCGCGATTGACGGAGGGGACTGCCCTTTGCCGTGAAAACAAACGCCCGGCGTTCAATCATAATTTTATAGGAAGGTAACAAAAAATAGGAATGATGCCTTCGGATTCACGCGATATCGATATCGTCATCTTCTGCGGCGGGCGGGGGACACGCCTCAGCGAGAAGACGCGGGAAATGCCAAAGCCGCTGGTAGAACTCGGTGAATACCCGATTCTATGGCATATAATGAAGATATATGCCCATTATAATTACAAAAAATTCATCCTCACGCTCGGGTACAGGGGGGACATGATTGTGAATTATTTTTTAAACCAGCATCCCCTGACGCAGAACTTTTCGATAAACCTCTCTGATATATCTGTCCCGCAGGCAAAGGTAGACTGGGAAATTTTCTTTATCCAGACAGGACAGGAGTCGAAAACATCGAAACGGCTTGCATTGTGCAGGCAGTCCCTACGGCCGGGCACATTCATGGTGACATACGGCGACGGCGTCGCAGATATCGATATCGACTCCCTGCTTCTCCGGCACGAAAAACTCAGGGCGGAGCATGGCATTATTGCAACGATCACAATAACGCGGCCGTATTCCAAGTATGGAATTGCTAAACTGAACGGCGATATAATCGATTCGTTCCGGGAAAAACCGCGCATGGACGAATTTATCAATGTCGGGTTTATGGTTCTCGAAGAGGAAGTCTTCGACTATATTTCGGAAAACGACGATGTCATGTTTGAAGATACGCTGCAGGTGATTGCCGGCGAAGGCAAACTCGGGTACTATGTGCATGATGGTTTCTGGCACCCGATGGACACGTATAAGGATTATGAAGAGTTGAATCAGATGTGGCAGGTCGATCCCCGATGGAAGATATGGAACGACTGAGAATGTGGAAGGATACGCGTGTGCTCGTGACCGGGGCTACGGGAGTCGTCGGCCTGAATCTCGTCAACACACTGGAAAAATATGGCGGAGAGGTTGTTGCGCTCGTCCGGGACTGGGTCCCGAGGGCACGGCTGCTCGGCACCTGGCTCGACGGCGACGCATCCGTTTGTATCGTACGAGGGGAACTTGAGGATTTCAGCCTGATGCAGCGAATACTTGCCGAGTACGATATCGAGTATATTTTCCACCTTGGTGCACAGACAATCGTTCATGTCGGAAATACTTCGCCGGTAACGACATTCAAGGCAAATATTGAAGGAACATGGAACCTGCTTGAGGCTGCACGGATCCATTCCGTATATTCTGACACCCTACGGGGAATTTGCGTTGCATCGTCTGATAAGGCCTACGGGACAAGTAAAATTCTCCCCTATACCGAAGAGATGCCGCTTGCCGGTGAACATCCCTATGATGTCTCGAAAAGCTGCACCGACTTAATTGCACAGTGTTACGGAACCACGTACGATCTTCCTGTCTGTATCGCCCGGATGGGCAACATTTACGGTCCCGGCGATCTCAACTTCAACAGAATCATTCCCGGAACAATCAAAGCCGTTTGTGAGGGAACGCGTCCCGTAATCAGGAGTGACGGTACGCCGGTGCGGGAGTATTTCTATGTAGAGGATGCCGTGGATGCATACCTCACGATGGCCGAGAAGATCTCCGCTCCGGGAGTCTCCGGCGAAGCATTCAATTTCAGCAGCGGCGAGAGGCATACGGTTCTTTCTCTCGTACAGAATATTCTGGACCTGATGGGATCGGAGATTCAGCCCGAAATCATGGCCTCAAGCCGCCACGAGATCCAGGATCAGTATCTCTCCATAGAGAAGGCACAAACGACGTTGCGCTGGTCGCCCGGTACGAACCTGGTGGAGGGGCTTCACAGGACGATTCAATGGTACAGGGAGAAGGTGTTTCCATGATAGAAGGAGTTTGTATTACACCGCTCAGGACATTTCTCGATGAACGGGGCTATGTGCGCCATATGATTAAACGGACCGATCCGACCTTCACCGAATTTGGCGAGATCTATTTCTCGGTCATTTTCCCGCATGTGATCAAAGGCTGGCATATTCACAGGGTGATGGAACTGAATTACGCGGTTATTTCAGGCAATATCAAACTTGTTCTCTATGATTCGCGGCAGGATTCACCAACATACGGAGAACTGCAGGAAATTTTCATGGGTGAGGAGAATTATGTGCTTGTGAAGGTCCCCCCCCATGTTGTCAACGGATTCACGGCAATTGGCAATGAAAAAGCGATTGTGGCAAACTGTGCGACGATTCCGCATGACCCGGACGAAATCGAGAGAATCGATCCGTTTGATGAAGAAATCGGCTATAACTGGGGTGTCAGGCACGGGTAACCGATGAAAACGATATTAATCACCGGTGCTTCGGGATTTGTGGGATCTGCAATTATCCGGCATATCGGTAACCATCCCGGGTGGAACGTCATCGGCACAAGTCGGAGGAGCCACGATTATACGGATATTGTGGCGGATCTCACCGATAAAGGCGCTGTTGCCGCACTTTCACGTGCCTGCAGCCCCGATGTGATAGTTCACACGGCAGCGATGGCGAAAACCGATATCTGTGAGAAGAACCGGGAGGAGTGCCATAATGCAAATGTTTCCTCGACAAAAAACCTGATCGAAGCATTTCCCGAAAGTAAATTCATCTTTTTCTCCACATATGCGGTATATAACACGGAGGAAGGGAACTGCGATGAGTCATGCAGCACGAACCCCACCAACTACTACATCGAAACAAAAATCGAGGCAGAAAACTATGTTCGAGGCAGGGCAGGGCATATCATATTCAGGCCCTCTGTTATTTTCGGGTATACGCCCTTCACAAGGGCCACGCAGAATTATTTCATGCAGCTCCTCGATATGGTGCAATCGAAAAAAGTCATGCGTTCTCCGGCGGATCAGTATTTCAATCCGGTCCTCGTGAACGTGGTTGCGGATATTGTGATGCGCTCTATTGAGGAGAATATTTCCGGTACCTATAATATTGGTTCAACCGAGAATATCAGCAAGTATGACTTCAACAGGATGATCATGGAACGCTTTCATTTTGAGATGCGGTATCTCCGGCCAATAGAATCAAAAAATCTTGCAGTGAGCCGGCCGGACAACGGAACGGTTTCGTCATCGGCAATCCAGCATATTCTCTCATACCGGATACCTCCCCTTGCAGAGATGGTGCATTTCCTGTACGAAGAGATGTCCGCGTCAACAAACCTCCGGGTGTCCTGAATGAAAAACGAGCCTCTCGTTTCAATATGCATCCCGACATTTAACCGTGCCCGAATGGTGGGAAAGGCAATCGAGAGCGCTCTCAACCAGACGTACACGCACATCGAAGTCATCATCGTCGACAATGCGTCCACTGACACTATCGAGGATGTCGTCGCCTCATTTCCGGATACCCGGGTGAAATTTTTTAAAAATGAGAAGAATCTTGGTCTTTTTGGAAATTTTAACAGGTGCATCGATCTCGCACACGGCGAATATATTCATATTCTGCATTCGGATGACTATATCAACGAGAATTTTACCGAAACCTGTGTCTCATTTCTTGAAAGCCACCCCGACGTCTGGCTCACGTGCACATCTCAACGCGCCGTTTCTGCGGATACCATTCAGGAATATAACTATTCTGAAAACAATATCGTGTTTGAGGCGCCGGAAGGATTTAAACGTCTTCTTTCGGAGAGATCCTTTATATCCTGTCCCTCTGTCATGGTTCGCCGTGGCTTGTATGAACAGACAGGGGTTTTTTCTCTTGAATATCCCTATTCCGGGGATTATTATCAGTGGCTGAAAGTGGCAAGAGAATTCTCTATCGCATATATCAGCAATGCATGGGTGTATTACCGGCGTGGAGAGCATTCAGAATCATACCGGCTGCTGTTCAGAAGTCCTCTGGGGTATCTCGATACCCTGAAAATCTATGCGAGACTCATTGAGGAACTCGGAACCCAGGCTGAGGAGTTTGCCGGTGAGATAAACATCGCCCTCCGGAGGTTTATCCGTGACTGCATCTATGCGGGCTTCAGGCGATCGGATATGATGCATAATTTCCGCCCGTCAGTCTTCGCCGGCATTGCGACGGGCGCATGGTCGTTGCAAATGCGGGGATCGTGGAAAGAGGGATCCATAAAAGCGGCATATTTATTTTTAATCCTAATTTCCGGATCCCTGATGCTGTTTTCGGGAACACGGCGTGCGGTAAGAGCATTGCTCGAAAGAAAACAAGAAGATTACTGAGTTCTTATTTCTCCTCCAATGACAGCCGCAAGCGCAGATATCGCACGCTCTGCAACCCTTCCATCCATCTTGTGAATGCCATAATGCTCAAGAAATTCAGTATTTTTACTATCCGGCTGCTGATCGAGTGGTTTTCCCGTACAGTACCGGGCAATCATTTCAGCGAGTTCAGCCGGATCCTCACTGCAGTATGCGCATTTTTTCAGGAGATTGATGGCATGCGTGTTGAATTTAAGATGTCTGAGAAGAACAAAAACCGTCTTGCCCCGTGCAAGTGCCTGAAGGAGCGTTGTGCTGGGAAAATCGATAACAACAATGTCTGCGTCTGCAAGGAGTGCGGTGTAGGATCGCTCGTTTTTAATAATCGTCACACACGAGTAGGATTTGCTCTCTACATATTCGGAGAGATGGTGGTCATAATATCTGCCCGGATGCAGCTTAAATGCTGTTTTTAACCCGAGACGTCCCACCGCATCAAGGATCGTTTTCTGTGTGCGCCAGAAATCATTGTCCTGAAGGACCGAAGGGGAGAAAATATACAGATGGTTCTCCATGTAATTCGTTGTGACATAGAGCACATCGTACTCTCTCCTCCCTGCGGTTTGTGTCGCAAAGAGTGACTCGAGTTCCTGCGATCCTACCGGAATCGTTTCTGTTGCAAAGGCGAGGCGCTCAATATCCTTTGCATAGACCTCCTGCACCCCTTCACCAAAGAATAAATGTGCATTTGAGTCCATTGTCTCGACGAAGAGCATCAGAGGGGCATAATTCATCCCATGCGATCCATGCTGCCAGGAAACCACGGGAATCTGTTTCCGATGCGCCACATGCGCGGCAAGATGGTCGATGAAATACGGCTTTGTCCCGCATATCATCGCTTGTGGAGATAATTTTTCAAGAATGGAGTCCAGCCTGCCGGTGTGCGTCATCGCACATGCAACGGATGTTCTGATAAAGGATTTACACCGCTCGGCAAACTGTTCGGAAAAGTCGATTGCGCCGATAGTACAGTATTTTCTGATAATTGGCTCCAGTTCCGGTGTAAAGAACTCTTCGGAAGTATCTCCCGGAGCAGTATCACCGAAATGATAGTGATAAACCGAATACCCTTCCCGGTACAGTTCGGGAAGTATATTCTCCCAGTTATAGGCGTATCCCATACAAAACAGCTTTTTCCGGCCGTGTATGTGATTGATGAGAATTCGGGGGATCAGGCATAGCGTACCGGCTATTCCGGCGACTCGTGTGCAGTACAGGATGGCCGTGACACATGCAGAATGCCGTACATGCTCTTTCAGATGTGCGAAAAGAATTGAACCGGGTGCTCCCGATATCGCCGTATCTTCACCGGGCTCTCCGATGCCAATCCTTTCATGTGTGATATCGCCGCGCAATTTGGGAATGCCGAGCAGGATGTCATAGATGCTTTCGTGATAGCTGAAGGGCAACGATTGCGGGTTGCAGGATTCGCGGGGTGCTTTACGGACACAGGTGACGATCGTTTCAGGCTTTTCCCGTGCGATCACGTTCGAAAGGATCGCGATCCGAATGCTGAGCGCATCATAGAGTATTTTAAGCGGATAAATATTGTCAAGCGTAAGCCGGAGTCCATACTTTTTTACATCGAAGTACCGGGACCTGAGCAGATCGTCAACCTCATGACAGAGCGATTCAAGTGTCCGGAAATTATTCATGCCCAATGTGATTATCTCGTACCTGTCAGAATAATCCTCGATCTGACGGTACGGCAGCCCCGTTTTTTCAAGTTCGTGACAGACCTGCGGTGATGTGGCGATGAGGAGGACTTCGGAGTCCCGATAGATATCTTTTTCAAAAAAAGCGGAGACATCCTCGACCTGTTCGAGAAATGCAACGACTTTTTTTCGGACGGAATCTGCCATACGTTCTCGTATTCCGGCACAGTAATTATTCGCTTGCTCCGCCTATGTCTGGGGATGTCGTATAATGAGGTCGATCAGATTCATTCCCTCATCGACAACGGGAATAAGGAAAATATCCTTTGTAACGAATAATTTTTCTGCTTTTTCCCGCTCATCTTCCGTCAGGCTGACGAAATTGATATTCATGACTTCCCGAACCGGAGTATTTAAAAGCCTTTTTGCAAGAATGGCCTTTCGCATATCGCCGTCACTCAGAGAACCAACCACTTTTCCTTCCTGAATTACAATTAACGTACGCTTATGATTGACAGCAATCTTTCCCCAGGCCTCTTCAATGGTATTGTCTGGTTCAATAAGATACTGCAACAAACCTGAATCCACCACGTTCTTCACCCCCCATTCAGAATGTAATTTTTTTGTATAGAAGTTTTTCGTCAATCGGAATTGTTTCAAGGATTTTTACAATTCTTTCGCTTGAATGGCCGTCACCATGCGGATTTTCCGATTTTTCAAGGGACATCACAAAATCCGGTGAGAGTGCATGCCTGATGGCTTTTTCGATTGTCTCAGCCTCGTGATGCTCGACATCAATGACGTTATCTCCCCTGAATCTTCCTTCCTGCCTTCTCCCGATATTGACAACCGGCAGTTTAAAGGACGGAGCCTCAATAATTCCGCTTGAGGAGTTCCCGACAAGAACTGAAGCGACATTTAAGAGTCCGCCGTATACTTCCCGCGAGACACTTCTCTCCACCCGGATATTGATATGTCTGTTGTTCTGGATGCATTTCTGGATGGCCACGCTCCCCGCATCATTATTCGGGTAAATTATGACAATCTGGTAGTCATTAAACGCGGCCAGCGCCATCATCGTTTCTGTCATCTGGAACGCCGCCATATCCGCCTGTTCGGTTACCGGGTGCTGAACGACAAGAATTATCCCTTTGGTGAGATCGAGGGAAAATGCTTCGGCGATTTCCTCCGGCTTTGCAATATGTCCGGCGAGAAACTCATCCAGCTGTGGTGCTCCCACATTAAAGACACGGAATTCCTGCTCACCCGACCGTATCAGGCGTTGTGCCGCATCTTCATTGGGAGCCAAATGAATATGGGTAAACCGTGCGATGGCATGCCGTGAAAGCCCGTCAATATTTCCCGAGACTTCTCCCGCCTGGATATGGGCGACAGGAATGTTCATATGCGCACCCGCCATTGCCCCAATCAGCTGCTCCCCCCTGTCTCCCGCCAGAAGTATGATGTCCGGAGGCCGGTTCTCCAGGATATCGCCGAGTGACAGGAGAAATACACCCAGAGACTTCAGCATCGTAACATTCGTATATCCGGAAAGCGCCATGAAAATTCTGTAATCAACAGGTATTCCGTCTTTTTCAAATTCAGCTATAGTATTTCCGAATTCCGGAATAAGGTGCATATTCGTGACCAGTACTTCAGGCTCCAGAATCCCGGAATGTTCAATGAGCTTCAGTACCGGCCTGATATAGCCATATTCTCCTCGCGAACCGGTTATTACGAGTATTCTCCGTTTTTTTTGCGCTCTTACCATATGATATCCTCTTTCTTTACGAGCGTATTTTTACCAATTGAATTCCTTGTTTTTTTACCGACAAGGGAGGGGAGATCCTTTGACGGGATTCCGGTGCCCGGTCGTTTCGTGCAGAGCATCTCTCTCGACAGCACCGTTCCAGCCGGAATGTCGCGCGTTGAGACGACACTTCGAAACGCCCACTCGCGGATCTGCTTCTCCCGTTCCTGGACCCTTTTCCGGCTTCCCAGCGCAGCTTCAATTTTGCGAATGCCGTCAACAAGCTCGGCAAGATCTGACATGTCAATTGAAACGGACTGGTCGGGGCCGGGTGTTTTTTTATCGAGGATGATATGTTTTTCAATAATCTTCGCTCCAAGTGCGACTGCGGCAAAAGAGGTGAAGAGATCGGGCGTATGATCCGAGTGACCGATTACTGTATTGGGAAATTCTTTCTGCAGAAGGGTGATTACCCCGAGATTCATATCGCCATATTCCGGGGGATATTCCGATACGCAGTTGAGAAATGCGAATTCCGCGCCCCACGCCTTCAGGGCATGATACGTCTCCCGAATCTCGTCCAGCGTGCACATTCCAGTTGAAAGGAGCATGGGATTGCCAAGCGCCGAAATGAGTTCGAGGGATGCAAGATCCGTCATCTCTCCGGAACCGATCTTAAAAAAATCGACGCCGATTGATTTCAGCTCTTCTGCTGCCCGGTAACTGAACGGTGTGCAGAGATAGTCAATTCCTGCCACCGCGCAGTATGCCCTGAGTTCGATGTGATCGTCCAGTGAGAGTGCGTATTTTTTAAGAAATTCGTACAGGGGTTCCTCGAAATTGTCCGACATCGGGATCTCGGGCAGCATCTCTTCGTCAGGGAGGTGGTGCTGGAATTTGATCCCGTCAGCGCCTGCACGCTTCGCACCGTCAATCATTTTCTTCGCCGTTTCGACACTGCCCATATGGTTGTCGCAGGCCTCTGCGATGATGTATACGGGGTGACCATTTCCGACAGTTTTTCCGCATAGTGTAAATTCAGCCATTGTTATCCTTTTTACATCCAGTATATCAGTTCCTGTGAGTGTTCAAAGAACCAGCCGGCATACATGAGATCGGGATACTCGTCGATATCAAGCGATTCCAGAGGATCCATTTTATACAGCAGTGCATGCGTGTCAAAGAGCCGGCCTGTTTTTCTGAAGAAATCCGTCCTGCATATATATATTGCACCGTTGATGAAAAATACCTCAGGAAAGTTCTGTCTTCCCGGCGCTTCGGGAGGCTCCATTACATAGGCAAAACCACCTTCCGTCTCCCGTATGTATTCGCAGGGATGAGTGGAGACTGCATTGACACTGATCAGGCAGTCCGAACCGGCATTTTCGATGAGCCGGAATGCCCCCAGAACCGCCCGGGGGCTGCGGAAGGGACAGGTGGGCTGGAGGAGCACGAGATATTCCGGAACAAAGCCTTCCGCCTCATCATACCATGCCAGCGCGTGTTCGATGACCGGGATCATGCCGGTGCCGTCCTGTGCCAGCTCCGAAGGACGAAAGAAAGGCGCTTCGATACCGCAGGAAAGGCCGAATGTACGCATCTCCGGACTGTCGGTGCTCAGGCAGATGCGTCCCGGGAGCCCTGCACCGAGTGCAGCCCGGACGGTGAATTCGAGAAGAGGCCGTGATCCTATCAGGGCCATATTCTTATTTGGAATCCCCTTTGAACCTGCCCGTGCAGGAATGAGCGTGAGACACTTATCCATGGGAAATCACTTTTCGGAGCAGCTCGACAACTCCGTCCTCGTCAATCGGCACCGGATTTAATTTCAGGTTCTCCATCCGCTGTTCGAGAGTCAGTCCGGCAATAAACGAAATATCCGCGGGTTTAACATTAAACGGAGAGAGATTTGCCGGTGCACCGATTGAATCACAAAAAGATGAAATCCTCTTTGCGAAATCCAGTGACTTTTCATCTTCTCCGAGCCAGAGATCCGCATCAGGAAGGCTGTCATAGATATCCCGGTATCCGTGATACCCTTTTTTCACATTGTACCAGACAACGTGCGGAAGGAACACACCACCGGCTATCCCGTGAGGAACCCCGAAGTAGGTCCCGAGGGGGTAGGATATACCGCTTGCAGGGCCACCTCCCGCATTCAGCATGGCAATCCCCGCATAATAGCTGCCGAGGAGCATATTTTCCCGTGCTTCATAATTATCAGGCTCCGACAACACAGACAGAAAATTGGCATAGAGAAGTGCAAACGCCCTCGTCCCCAGCATTTTTGTAATTTTACTGGCGTTTTTTGCAGTCACCGCTTCAATGGCATGAATCATGGCGTCAAGACCCGATGCGATGGTGACCCCCGGCGGACAGGAAAAGGTCAGTTCAGGGATAAGAACCGCCATAAACGGCGTTACATTTTTTCCGTTTATCCCCAGTTTCTTCTTTGAGGCAGCATCGATCAGGCTGGCAGTGTGAGTGACTTCCGAGCCCGTGCCCGCGGTTGTCGGGTAACAGATCACGGGTACTCCCGGGTTTTTCACCCTGTCCATGCCGCGATAATCCAGTGCCTGACCCGGGTTCGTAAGAAGTATCGCGACGCTTTTCGCAATATCCATCAGGCTGCCGCCACCGACGGCAACAATGGCGTCGGCATCGGTTCCTCTCATTGTCTCCGCAACGTCATCGACAAGGGCATAGGTCGGTTCGGCAGTTATGGAAAGTTGTTTTACGTCCCGGATCCGAAGCCCTGATTCCCTGTACAGCGCGATGAGATCACGAAAAGGAGCGGTCTCGTTGAGATGGCTGTCGACAAAGCACACGATATTATGCATCCCTTCTTTAAGGAGTACGTCCACCGCCTCTTTCGAGCCCGTCTTTCCAAAAAAAACCCGTGTTTTTACTGAGAACTGCGCCATGCCATCACTTCCTGAGCCAGTCAAGCGTATGGATGGTCGATTGTATCATGTATTCAAAATCTTCTTCCGGCAGCCAGTGATGGAACGGGAACGAAACCATGGTATCAAAGAACCGATCCGAAACGGGACATTCGGCGTCCCCGAACCCTGCTTTTTTAAACATCGGATAGCGGTACAGCGGGCAGTACTGAACAACAAGCTTGATTCCGCAGGTAAAGGCCATCATCCCGATAAAGTCGTCACGCGTGGCCGAATTTCCGCTGTTGTAGGACGCCGGCAGAAGATGATAACTACTGAAATGGCCTTCAGGTACTTTTTGAAAAGTAAGTTCGGGAAAATCGGAAAGGGCATCGATAAATCGTGCCGCACGTTCATTTCTGTCACGGTTCAACGAATCAATCCGTTCCAGAAGTTTTATGCCGACCGCACACTGCACCTCGCCCATGCAGAAATTATACGGCCAGAAGGTGTCGATGTCAAAATCCACGTTGCTCATTGCCGGAATCCAGTAGTGTTCCCTGTCGGGATCGAATCCGCGAAGACCGTTATGCCTGAGACCGGGCACGAGCTTTGCGCATTCATCGTCCCTCACCACCAGCATACCGCCTTCACCGAGAGTCGTCATATTTTTATGGGTGTGAAAGCTGAAACAGGCAAAATCCCCGTAATTACCAGCCTTTATCCCATGAAGGGAGGCACCAATCGACTGTGCACAATCCTCCACGACAAGAAGATTTTTGTGCCGTGCGAGGGCCATGATCTCATCCATCGGTGCCATTAAACCGTACAGGTGGACAACCACGATCACCTTTGTTTTATCAGTGATTCGCGACGCTATCGTGGCGGCACTGACGACTAACGTGCCGGGATCGATATCTGCCCATACTATTTTTGCGCCGGTGCGGGCAAACGGGATAGCGGTGGCGCAAAATGTGTGTGCCGGAATAATGACTTCATCTCCGGGAGCCAGCCGACACAATATTGCAGCCAGTTCCAAAGCCGCGGTTCCGTTTGATACGGCAAAACAGTTTTTACTTCCATTATATCGTGAAAATGCATCTTCGAATTCCGCCTGGTACTTACCCTGCGTAAGGGGATCGGCGAAACGCATGGCATGGACGGCGCTATTAATTTCTTCTTCGGTATATTGTGTGGATTTCCCGCTGAAATCAATCCTGAACTCTTTCATGACAACTCCTTTCAATAACCCCGATATATGGTATTTTTTATGATTCGGGCTATTTAAACTTGTAGGCAGTATCACCGCGTGGTATTCGGAAGGATGCCGTGAATGCGTTTTACGGGTGATACGCGGGCGGGGAGTCCGGGCTGTATCCGGCTTTACAAACTTTATTAATGTCATGGCGGGAAATGCGTATACACCGGATCCGACCCCGGAGCTGAAGAATAGGGCTTTCCCATCTGTTCCGGAGACAGCAGATTCCCCTCAGACCCGAAGGGAATACACGAAGGTGGAGGATTCTCTCGGAAAAGTGGCGGAATTACTTTGCGAACGGTGATCTTATGAGTACACAAAAGCATAATTTCAGGGTCCTTTTTCTCTATCCCAACACTATGATGGCCACGCTTCTTCCTATCAATATCTCACTGCTTCATGCATGTGTCCGGGATGCAGGCTATGATACCCGGTTGTTTGACACGACGTTTTACAGGACTGAAGAAATAAACTTCGAGATGAAGAAGGTGGAACTCCTCCAGATCAAACGGTTTGATTACGCAGAAACCGGTGTGCGTTTTAAAGAGACAGACCTTTTTGATGATCTGGAGGAGGTTATTGACAGTTATAAGCCGGATCTCATCGCAATAACCATTGTTCAGGATACTTTCGATCTCGCCGTGCAGATGATCACCCGCATAAGGAACCGTAACATACCCACGGTCGCCGGCGGAGTCTTCGTGACATTCAGCCCCGAGGACGTGATAGCAGTCGACGGCATCGATTACGTGTGCATCGGTGAGGGAGAGGAAGCCATCGTCGAACTCTGCCGCGGACTCGAGGCGGGAGAACCGGTTGACACCATTCGGAACCTCTGGATTAAGGCGCCGCAGGGCATCATCAAAAATCCTCTTCGAAAACCGGTAAACCTTGACGTTCTCCCCTTCATAGATTATGATATCTTTGAAAAAGAACGGATTTTCCGACCCATGCAGGGAAACATCTATGCAATGATCCACATCGAACTTGATCGCGGTTGTCCCTACCAATGTACGTACTGCTGTGCACCCGAACTGAAACGCATCTATCGCGAGTATGCGGGTGCCGCGTATTACCGCCAGAAAAGCATCCGGCGGATTATTAACGAGATGAAATTTCTGAAGGACAGGTATGATGCAAAATATATCAATTTCAATTCGGAAACGTTTCTCGCCCGGCCCATTGAGGATCTCAGAGAATTCAGTGAGTTGTACCGGAAAGAGATTGGGCTTCCGTTTTGGTGTCAGACCCGGCCTGAAACGGTGAATGAAGAGAAAATCAGGCTTTTAAAAGAGATGGGGTGCAGGAATGCCCAGTTCGGCATCGAATGCGGCAATGAAGAGTTTCGCAAACATGTTCTCCAGCGAAATTATACGAATGAACACATTCTTACTGCTGCAGGACTTCTCGAAAAGTACGGTATCGATTATACGGTCAATAATATCATTGGATTTCCGGGGGAAACACGTGAACTGATATGTGAGACCATCTCTATCAACCGGCAGATCTCTCCGGGAACCATGAACGTCTACCTGTTCACTCCCTACAAAGGAACCCGATTATACCAGTATTGTGTCGATCACGGCTATCTTGATGCCGATGCACAGGTACACCAGCTGCTGGACAGCACCGAACTGAAAGGGCAGCCGCTTTCCCACTCCGAACTGAAAGGTCTGCAGAGAACATTCCCTCTCTATGCAACATTTCCGGAATCGGAGTTCGATCGGATCCGTACGGCCGAACGGTTTGATGATACGGGTAATACGATGTTTGAGGAATTAAAGAAGGAATTTTATGAAAAAGTGTTCAGGCTTCCCGTTTCATGAAGCAGTATTCCGGTGACGTATGCCCCCCTGCAATGACGATGTGCCATGATAATCCCGCTCTCATATCCCCTGACCTCCGAATCTCCCCTCTATCCGGGAACGCCCGAACCGGTGATTTTCTCCGAAAAAGATATCGCGCGGGGGGATACTGCAACTACAAGCACTTTTACGGTCCATAGCCATTCAGGAACCCATATCGACGCCCCCCGCCACTTTTACCGGGACGGGGCTTCCCTTACCTGCATGATCGCGTACGGGGAGATTATCGGGCCCGCGTACTGCCTGTCGGTCCCTCTCACGGGGGATGCATGTCTCTTACCCCGTGATATCTGTCGTGTTGCAGAGGGATGCAATGACGCCGCGGCTCTCCTTGTGCGGACCGGTGCGTATCGTGACCGGGAAGCCAGTCCCGAACGATACCGGCGCGAGCATCCCTGGGTTCATCCCGGTGTCCCCGATGCACTCAGGAGTCTGTGCCCTCACCTCCGGTTGTTCGGTATTGATACCATATCCGTGGCAACGCCGCTCCACCGGGAAGAAGGACGGGCCTGCCACCGGGCGTTTCTCTGTGAACGATCGCCTGTTCTTCTGCTGGAAGATGTTAATCTCGGGGATGATCGTCTCCTCTCGGGAGTATGGAGAATACATCTCTACCCCTTCCTGTATGAACCGCTTGACGGCGTGCCGGTTTTCGCATGTGCCGAAATGATAGCCTGATCGCTTATTTCACCGCTCAATGAGTTCAATATGTCGTTCGGCCTTTTGCCTGAGGTCCGCCTTCCCCTCGAGCCCGGCAACATCCCGGATTGCTTCAAGCTCGTGGACGGAATCCTCCAGAAAACTGAGAATGTCCGCAGGATAGAGATTGATACCGTATTCTTCCAGCAGGTAGGAGCTGATCTGGCGGTGATCCAGTCCCGTTTCACGCATCTCAAGAATCATTTTCGTGAATTTGCGCTCAGGGCAGCCGCACAGGGGGGCATGCCGGCACCTGCAGTCGAGAAAGTCATGGATAATATTAAGCATCTGCTCCTTGAGAGTCCTGTCCATCCGGTTATAATCGGCTGCAGAGAGGACTGCTTCGAGAAACGATCCCGTAAAAACCAGGTCGGGTATTCTATAACCGACGATATTCTGGATTTTTTTTGCTGAATGGAACCGTGCCCGGCCAGCGATCAATTTGTTTCCCCGGGTTCCTCGTCAAACTTCTTCAGTGTTTTTAAAACTGTTGCCATATCATCAATCTCGATGAGCCAGTCGTCAAATATTCCCGGTTCCTCGAGATCGCCACGAAGATACTTGCCGCAGCATGATCCGCCGTCAAGCACGAGAGCCCCGATCGTGCCGGCGATATCAAGGGCACGTTCCACATCGGAATCCGCACTCTTTCTGCCTTCGGCGATAAGCGTCTTGATATCCCCGCTATACTCTCCCTTCAGGTATTTCTTGATGGAAAGAAACAAAGCAAGGAATCTTAGCTGAATCCCCTCGATAATTTCACTGATATCCCCCTCCGGCGCGGGGCCCATGATGATCTCTTCGACCTCATTGAGGCGTTCAAGCGCTTCTTCGGCTGTGAAGACACCGTTATCTTTCAGTTTAGGTATTTTCAGGACCGCGGAATTGATGTCATCAGTAAAATTCTGAAGCTGTCGGAGTCCTGCAGGCATCTCCTCAGAATCAGGCATTTCATCGAAACTGGATTCTGAGAGCGCCTGTATCCAGTTATTCCATCGTTCCTGTGTATAGAACAGATAGAACAGCTTTTGGTGCTCTTTCTCCTTGTTTTTTTTACTCCGGGCCATTGCAATATCACATCGGTCAGCCCGTTTTAAAGAATTTTCTATCGTGTCCGAAAACCGGAAATCCCCGGATATCAGGTAGGAAGGGTTTCGGACAG
The DNA here is from genome assembly GCA_001412355.1 of Methanoculleus sp. SDB. NCBI lineage: Archaea > Methanobacteriati > Methanobacteriota > Methanomicrobia > Methanomicrobiales > Methanomicrobiaceae > Methanoculleus > Methanoculleus sp. SDB. The sequence continues at coordinate 14,205 of LKUD01000051.1, read as the reverse complement.
TCCGGGCCGGCGTCTCCTTCGTAGAAATACCGGGACTTCCGATATTCATTTCCCTCCCCCCGGCTCATGTGTGATACAATGGAAGGCATTGAATGCGTGGCACGCCGGCTCCGTGACAGCGCTCCGGTTGCAATAGCGCTCTCGGGAGGCACCGACAGCCTTGTGCTCCTTGCCATCGCGGCTGCGGGCAGGATTCACGCGGCGGGAGTGACCGTGGATACCGGGATGAATCCGGCAGGGGAACGGGAGCGTGCGGAGCAGATTGCACGCCGTCTTGGGGTACCATCGGTGATAATCCCGGTGAATATGCTTGCATTGCCATCTGTCGCTGCCAATGCTCCCGACCGGTGTTATGCCTGCAAACGCCGGATGATGGAGGAGATCACCGCATGGGCACGTGATAACGGATATCGATCGGTGGCTGACGGCACACATGCCGACGATCGTGCCGATACCCGTCCCGGTATGAAGGCTCTTGGCGAACTGGGAATTATCAGTCCGTTTGCCGAATGCGGAATAAAAAAGGCAGAAATCGCAGAATTTGCCGCAACGCTGGACGTTCCTGTCCTGCCTTCCTCCTCCTGCCTCGCAACGCGGTTTCCCGGCGGCGCGGTTCTGTCGCCGGGCGAGATTGACCGGGTTCGGGAAGCCGAAGCGGTGGTAAGAACGAGGGTGAAGGGCTACCTCCGCGTACGGGTCGATGGTACCGGTGCCATCGTGGAGTGCGATCCTGCCGAGTGCCCGGATGCCATGGCGATGACAGAGGATCTCACGCGGCTTGGTTTCTCACCGGTGCGTGTACGTCCTGTCTCCCGGGAGGAGCGTGAATGAAGGCTGTTTTAATAAAATACGGTGAACTTTTCCTCAAGAGCGAGTCGGTGAAACGGTGGTATATAACACTGCTTCTGGATAACCTGCGGCATGCATTTGATTCTCTGGGGCTTGAATTCAGTTTTGAAGTCCATAGGGGCCGTATTCTCATCGAAGGTCCCGATCCCGCGGCGCTTGCCGGTGCCGCCCGGCGTATTTTCGGCATCGTCGGGGTAGCCGTCTGCACGCGGACCCGCTCCGACCGCGCGGAAATCGAGGCTGCCGCCGTTCTCATGGCAATGAAAAACCTCAAACCGGGAATGTCTTTTGCAGTCCGGGCACGCCGTTCCGGAGTATCCGGATTTACGAGCCAGGAGCTTGCGGCGTCGATTGGTGCCGCGGTTATCAGGGACATACAGGGGATTCACGTCGATCTCACCTCTCCGGATTACGAACTTTTTGTCGAAGCGCGTGATTTCGGAGGCCTGCTCTATGATCATATACTGCCGGGCCCCGGGGGAGTCCCCCTCGGGACGCAGGGAGAAGTGCTCTCTCTCCTTTCAGCAGGGATCGATTCTCCGGTGGCGTCATGGCTGATGATGCGGCGGGGTTCCCGCGTCGTCCACCTTCATTGCGACGGGGGAAAGTGGGCCGGGCGTGATGTCTTCGAAACTGCGATGGCCCATCACCGCGTTCTGTCGACCTGGAGTCCGGGCACGCCGCTGTTCCTGATTGTTGCAGATCTCGAACCTTTTTTTCGTGCACTCTCAACCCGTGCAGCCGTCAAGAACCGCTGCGTGATATGCAAACGGTTCATGCTCCGCATTGCCTCCCGGATTGCCCGGATGCGCGGTGCGAAGGCACTCGTAACGGGTGACAACCTCGGACAGGTCGCTTCACAGACGCTCGCCAATATGGCGGTAACCGGCATGGTGGTTCCGTGTGATCTCCCTCTTCTCCGTCCCCTGATTACGAACGACAAGGAAGAGACGATTGCTGTGGCCCGGACAATCGGGACATTCCGGGACGATGCAGGCGATCTCGGCTGTCTCGCGGTTCCCAGACACCCGTCAATCGCCGCAGACACGGCGGCAATAGAAGCTGATGAGGAAAAAATGGATTGCGACGGGATTGAATGTGCCGTGATTGGAGCACTTCGTTGTTTCAGGGCTCGGGATGGCGCAATCGAGGAGATTAATTCACAGAAATTCCGTTTTCTTCAGCAATCCCGGTAAATGACGCTGCGACATGCCGTGCCTGCGTTTCGGTCAGTCCGTATGTGTTGTATTTCCAGACTCGTGTCGATCCGGGGATCACTCCGGTGACTCCGCGTTTTTTCAGTTCGCTGGAGAGGAAGAAGCCGCGTTTTTTATGTCGCTGCGCGATTATGTCGAACGAATTGATTGTATTTACGCGGGTCAGTGTATGATCGCGGGGAGTGTCGCTGACGATTGCCGTGCCTTCGATGGTTCCGAGCGCTTCGGTCACCATCCTGCTCCGTTTGACCTCGTCATCCCAGTGAAGCACACGTTCCTTCACGGCGGGAAATGATGCGATCATTCCCATCAGCGTGACACCCATGAGCGTGCAGCCCATCATCTCCACTTCTTTTATCCCGAACGTACGTCCGGTCACGTCGCCCTGTGACCGGGTTGTGCGAAATACCCTGCCGGCATATTCCTCCGTGGTTGCAAGGACGCCCGACGGTGCAGGGGCCGCCATGCTTTTATGGCCCGATCCCACAACGAAGTCGACACCGATGTCCCTGCCGTTCACGTCCATGATACCGACGGAGTACGCACCATTGAGCAGTATGGGTACGTCATACTGCCGGGCAACCCGGGCAATACCTCTGATGTCGTGAATATTTCCGTACTGGTAATCAACATGTTCGACGAACAGCAGGGATGGAGGTCTGCCGAATTCCCGGCAGACTTCCTCGATCTTTTCGGCTGCGTTTTCTGCGGTGATATGGTTTGCCGGATCCTTCGGAATCTCGCGGACAACGCCGCCTGCCTGCTCAATCGCGACAAATTCGGTATAGTGCGAAAGCGCGGTAAGGATAACGGGATCCCCCTTTTCGACGAATGTGCCGGCAACTGCCTGAAATGCCCGCCGGGCACCCGGCACCACCCGTGCGGTATCCATGGAGAGCCATTCTGCAAGGTCTTCATGAAATTCGGCAATAGGCGGTTTTTTTATATAATCAAGCCTGAATGGCTTCCTGCAGTTGTCGCACACCGAATATCCGTCGCCATAGGAGATAACCGCCTTCATCGCCTCTGCCGTCAGCCGCCCGCCTGCCTGAATTGGATCAATGTTGATGAACAGCTCCTCGACATCGCGCGTATCGATATCACCCGCACACTTCACAGGACCAGCTCCTCCTCAAGAATATGCACCTGCTTTTTCAGCTGTGCAACAAGGGTTCCCGCACGCTCCTTCCTGATGGCATCCAGCTCATGCGTGGGTGCTGTCTCCCTGAGGATAGCCCGTATATCCGTGAGGAGATACAGGGACTGAAATAATGCATCGACCGCCCTTCGGGACACAAAAATCACCATACTAATATCGGTGCCGGTATATAGATAGATGGCGTTTTCATGGGAGTGTTCAGATTCACACCGCACGACATACGACTATTAAAATTAAAAAAGAGTAATTCAAAGGAATATCCGGCATGCACTTTGTCCATATTGCAGACACTCACTTAGGCCACGCGGCATTTTCACGGGTTGACGAAGACGGGATGAATCTTCGGGAACGTCTGATCTATGAAAATTTTCTCGCGGCCATCGAGGCGGTAATCCGGCAGAAACCCGACGCTCTCATCCATGCCGGTGATCTCTTCGACCGTGTCCGTCCCAAGACACGCGCCTACACAACGGTGCTTCAGGCTCTTGACCGTCTGAAAGAGGCGGATATTCCCCTTCTGGTCGTTTCAGGCAATCACAGTATGCCCAAAACCCGCTACACTACCTCCCCCTTTGAAGTACTCGCCTACCATACGGCCGCAGTTCATGCGGCCTACCGGTACCGGTATGAATACGTGGAGGTCGGGGATACGATATTTCATCTCATCCCGAATATGCTCAACCCGGCTGATTATCGTGATGCGTTTGACGAAATACACTGGTCGTCGGATCATGCCAATGTGCTTGTGACGCACGGCCTTGCCACCCTCCTCACGGATCGGTGCCTGAGGACGGTTGCCGAGCATGAACTTGATTCCACCGTTCTTTCTGTGGAATTCGATTACATCGCACTCGGGCATTTTCACGATCAGCGGCAGGTTGCCGATAACGCCTGGTACTCCGGCTCGCTCGAATACCTGACATATGGAGAGATACATGATACGAAAGGGGGTCTTTGCGTGGATACCGGTTCGCATTCCGTGTCCCGCCTTCCCCTGCCGCACACTCCCATGATGGACCTCGGCCGTATCTCCTGTCCGGACGAATCCCCCGAAGAGCTTGCAGCCGCTATTGTTCATGCGGTCCGGCAGGTACCGGACGATATGCGGTACCCGATGTGCCAGATCACGCTTGATGGCATTACGCGCGAAACCCTGAGGGCTCTCGGCCGGAAGGATCTCGCCGATGCGAAGAGGCGGGTGCTGGATCTGCGGTTCCGGCTCATCTCCGGGGATTCACCCGTGCCTGTCAGGAATCACGATCTTCACGCGGTGGATTATGTCGGGGAGTTCGAAGTATTCCTGAAGAAAAACCCTCCTGCCCCAAAGGAATTCGACTTCATCCTGACTACGGGGCAGCAGGCACTGCGCACGGCGACAGCCCGCCACACGGAGGATCGGGATGCTGCTCCATAGCCTGCAGATGGTCAATTTCAAGCGATACCAAAACGAGATGATCCGGTTTCGCGATGGTATCACGGGAATTATCGGAAATAATGGATCCGGAAAGAGCACGATCGTCGAAGCAATCCTTTTTGCTCTCTACGGTGTGCAGGGGCTTGGAACGGGAAGCGGCGAGTTCATTGTCCGCACCCTTGCTGGCCCGAAGGGTAAATGCGAAGTCAGGCTTGATTTCGCCGTTAATGGCACTGATTATGCTGTTGTCAGGTCGTTTTCGAAAACCCCCTCGACAACCCGGCACACGGCGCACCTCTTCCTTGGCGACAAGCTCCTCTCCACCGGAATATCGGAGGTGTCCCGCGAACTCAGCCGTATTGTCGGAATGGGAGCTGACGATTTCCGTCATACGATATATGCCGGGCAGCGCGATCTCCACTCTCTGCTCGAGAAAAATCCGGGCGATCGACGGAAATGGTTCATGCGGGTGCTTGGGATCGATTTCATCAAAGAGGAGAGCGATGCCTTCCTGAAGGCGCAGATCCAGGAGAAGGAACGAAATTTTAGCGTCTACCGGATGCGGCTCGATGAGTGCGATTCCGCCGCCCTTACCCGGGAGCGGGAGTGTACCGCCGGAGAGCTGGAGGAATGCCGCGGGCTGCTCGCATCACAGGAGCGCGAGATCCGATCCCTTGACACCGAACGGAAGCAGGCGGAAGAGGCGGTGCAGGAAGGACTGCGCCGGAAAGAACAGTTTATCCGTTTCAGTGAGCAGGCGGATGCAAAAAAGTCAACGCTTTCGGTGCTTGAACGTGATCGGGAGCGGCTCACCGGCCACTACGACGTGCTTGTGAAGGATGCGGACACATTCAGGACGCTCACCGGTACGGAAGAGGCATATGCTGCCCGGAGGGAACACCTCGAAACACTCGCCACCTCCAAGGAGAATCATGATCGCCTCAGTTCGGAAGATGACCGGCTTTCCGATCAGATTGAGCATCTCCGGGCAGAGCTGGCCCGGAAAGATTCCGAACTTGTTCGAATGGAGGAGGATGAAGCCGCATGTGCCGGGCTTGCACGGGATGTGGCACTCCGTGAATCAGTTCTCTCTGATCTTGAAGAGATGAAGCGGAAAGAACCGCACTATCTGCAGCTTCGTGATGAACGGAATGCATTCCGCGCAAAGCTCGGCGAAATACAGGATCAGGTACGGGAAATTCGGAATTCTATCGGGGTTCTGGAACGAACGGTCGCCAGTCTGGGAGATCCTGCTCTCCGTGAGGAGGCTGTCGCTCTTCTCCTGTCGGAGCGGGACGAGCTCCGGGACAGGGTGAGTGCAGCCCGTGAACAGGTGCGGGGAACCGATCGCGAATATGCCCGGCTGTCCCGCCAGCAGGAGGATATCCGGGCTGCCGGGAGAGGTGGCGTATGCCCCACCTGCCACCGTCCTCTCGGTGACGACTATGCCGCCGTGCTTGCCGACCTGTCGCACCAGTCCGCGGAGTGCGAAGCCCGGAGAAAACACCTCACCGAGGCCATAGCGGCGGGCGAGGCGGCGAATGAGGAATACGAGGGACGGATCGCACGGGAGCGGCAGGTATTACGGCATGCACAGGAGGAGGCCGATCGTCTCCGACAGCTGCAGGCTTCCTGGCAGACACTCTTCAGGGATGCGGAAACGTATCTCGAACGCCTGGCCGGCCTTGATGAGAAGATGCTGCTTCTGGACTACGATCCCGACCGGAGACGTGCCTGTGAAGAGGATCTTGCCGCATATGAAACGGTCTGGCGCCGCCACCTTGCCCTCACCGAACGGCTTTCACGAAAGACGGATCTTCTCGAAACCGCAGAATCCATCCGCAGACGGTTGGAGGAGATCTGCCTGCGGCGTGCCGAGGTCCGGAAGCAACGTGTGGATACCGGGTTTAACAGAGCGGCCTATCAGGAGGCGCTGGAGGCCTATAACCGCGCCGATGAAACGTACAAAACGTTCATTGCACTCCGGGAGAAGGTGGATGCACTGCCGCGTCTTGCCCGGGAAATCGAGGAAAAAAAGGCGATGGCAGAGGAGAATCGCCGGGAATTATCCCGTATCGAGTCGGAAATGGCACGCCTTTCATTCTCCGATGCATCACTCGCTGCTCTCACGGAGCAGAGTGCCGTGCTCTCCGGAAGATATGACCGGCTCCATGTGTCGATGGCGCAAAACAGCGCAAAAATTGAGGCACTCGAACGGGATCTGGTCAGGCTTGCTGAGGAGGAGGCACGGCGGGCGGGGTATATCGTCGAATGTGCCCGGCTTGAAAATGAAATCGTCCTCCTGAAAAAGACACGGCAGAAACTCGGCGAGTATATTGTCTACCTCCTTCACGTCGTTCGTGACCGGATAGAGGGAGAAGCGGGCCGTGTGCTCGGGGAGATCACCGACGGCCGGTACGAAAACGTGCTGATTGACGATACCTTCAACGTGCTCGTCCATGATATGGGCGATCAGTTTCCGTCCGACCGGTTTTCAGGTGGTGAACAGGACGACATCGCCATCGCACTTCGTATCGCCCTCTCCCATTACCTTGCGGAGATGAACAATGTGCATGACAGCTCTTTCCTCATATTCGACGAAATTTTCGGGAGCCAGGACGAGGAACGACGCAACCATCTCCTCCAGGCACTCCGCTCGCAGGAATCGCGGTTCCAGCAGATATTTCTGATATCGCATATCAGTGACATTCAGGGCGAATTTTCGAACACGCTCCAGGTTGAGATGGGTCCCGACGACACCAGCCGGGTGCAGGAGGTATCCTGACGATGCACCGCGACACGCCATATGCAGACGACATCGACGGTATCGTGCGGTATATCACCGACCGGTCACCCGTGGATCAGGTCGGCCGGTTCATCCGCGAAAGCGGCATGGAAAAGGACGATTTCATCTCCTGTCCGTCACAATTCGGCGGGAATGTAGCCGCGATTGACGGCAGCAACGCGATGGTGCTCGAATCGGGCAGTCTCTCCTTCATTGCGGTGCGTGCCGCAGAAAGTGTGTTCTCGTGCGGGCGGCGAGAGCGGCATCGCATCTCGCCGCTCCGTGTTATCCGTATCGGGCCCGGGATGACGGATTCCGGTTTTCATGACCTTTATGCCGAATGCTACAACACTGTCCCCGGAAAACCGCTTGCGATCGACGATCTCTCCATGGCCGCATCCATCCTGCGTGACACCGTTGAATACTGGGTCGCCATACGGGCGCTGGAGTGTCTTCGAAGGGGCGACTGTCTCCTTCTGGACGGTGCGCTTCGCGTCAGCCATGCAAGCCACAATCCGCTGCTCACCGGGATTATCCGCGAATCTGCATCACGCGGTGTCGGACTCGGCGCGATCGCAAAACGCTCTGCACTGACGTGGGGAGGCGGGTACCCCCTTGTCTGGACGGTGGAGATGCTCGCACGACACCACAGGCTTGTCCCCCCCTGGTACCTGCGCATCCGCGACGATTTTCCCGATCAGCGCCGTTTCGACGAGTGGCGGCATGGAGACATATTTGTGGCAAAATTCCACGAACGGGCATATTCGGCGTTCAAGGTCGAGATTCCGCACGGCATGGATGCGTCGGCAGTTTCCGGCGTGTTCTCCGCCTGTGCCGCTTATGCGGATGACGGACGGATACCCGGCTATCCCTACCCTCTTCTGGATGCACACCGGACTGTCGCGATCGGCCGTGATGTGATCGAACAGGTACGGCAGGATGTGCTGCGGGGGATGAACGGCGCAGGCCTCTCCTTCGAAGACTACCGGCAATGGTTTGGCGATTACCATGATGAATTTGAACGATATTGATACCACGGATCCCTCGAAATTCAGGCTTATCGGCACAAGTGTGCTCTCGTACCGGTTTGCAGTCCCCCACGACAGGGAGATATTTGTCGGCGACATCCTCAAAATAATGGATACTGCAAAGAAAATGACATTCTTTGCCAAAGTGACCGACCTGATCCATGACAGCAATTTTTCCGATACAAAATGGGACACGCGCCCGCGGACGGAGCAGTTTTACGGCCTTGGCGAAGACGTCTATCTCCGTGTCGAAGCCGTCCCGCTTGGTTATATCGATTCCCGCGGGGTATTCCGGAAACCGAGGACCCTTCCCTCAAAATTTTCACGCATCGAGTACCCCGATGCGGAGGACTTTGGATTCCTGCAGCAGGTGATGGGCGACATTGAAGTCGGCGTCATGAAATCCGGCCAGGATATCCTCGGGGGCGTCCACGTAAGTCTTCATGCACGCGTGCTTCCCCAGCACATGGGCGTCTTTGCCACGACAGGGATGGGCAAGAGTAATTTCATGAAGGTATTCTGTGCCTCGTGTATGAAGGCGCGTCAGTTCGGTCTCCTGATGGTCGATCCCCACGGCGAGTATGTCCGGGGAGGCACGTCATCAACCGGTGACCCTACAAAAGGTCTCCTTCACTATACCACGGGAAAGGCGAAGGGGATGTCGGTCTTTTCCACACGGCGCGAAGCGGAGCGGCGCACCTACAGCTTAAACAGCCTGTGGCTCGAATACGATGATTTTCAGGCATCGGACCTCTTCCTCCTCTTCGAGCACTCGGCCCCCCAGGCGGAAGTCGTCGAAAGTCTTGAGGATATGAGGGGATCCGAAGTGATTGCATTCTTTTCAGGAACCGATTTCGATAATTTCACGCCGGAGATGTACCGGGGCCCGTATCCTCACATAGCGCGGGTAATAGCTGACTATCACCCGGGTACATTGAAGGTGATAAAACGGCGTATCGACATACTCACGCGCAACAATCGGTTTTTCCGGGCACGCGGCTCGTCCGTACCCGATATTATGCGCGCACTGCACGAAAATCGTGTGGTGCTTGTCGACATCCCGGGAATGGGTGAGCGGAGCGAGTTGTTCGTTCTGTCCATCATCACGCGGATGATCCTGAAAGACCATAAGGAGAAAACGGGAGGCTGGGGCACGGGGAACGCGGAGGAGAACAGGCAGGTCCTCATTACCATCGAGGAGGCACAGCGTGTGCTTGGTTCCGGGGGGCGGGGGGCGCAGGTCTTCCGGGAGATTGCCATGGAAGGCAGGAAATTCGGTGTCGGTCTCTGTGTCGTGACCCAGCAGCCGAAGAATATCGACGCACGCGTTCTCGCCCAGCTCAATACGTTTGTTGTGATGGGGCTTGGAGACCGTTCCGATCGCGCCATGATAGCGGGCAGTGCCAAGCAGGATTTATCAGGCATGGATACCGAAATTCAGACGCTTGAGCAGGGGGATGCAATCATCAGCACACTCGGAATTCCCTTTCCGGTCAGCACCCGAATCCATCTCTTTGAAGAGTACCTTTCCGTTCTCAACCGGGACACAGGGACGAATATCCGGGATGGCCTGCCCAGTCGGTTCTGACATCAGGCGGATTCCCGGAAATTCGTACGTACGTGTGGGGGAAGTTTTACAGCCCCGAATCGAGGAAATCAGGATTTCGCGGGTTTGTTGATTTTACGGATGTTTACACAGTTGATAACCGGATCCCCTGTGACAAAATACCGCCTCATCACCTGTCCGAGCACCTCTACGACATCCCCTTTATTGATATCTTCTTTGGGGGGTGTAAACATCTTGACCGAGATTTCCCCGCTCCTGTCTGCAACACGGAACTGGGGTCGGTTCAGATATTTGAAGTGCGTCTCTTCGACGACTCCTTCAAACCGGACCGGCTGCCCGAGCATACTGGCATTAACCGCCTTGATACTGACCTTCTTCGCCTCCGCCTCGTATACGGGCACGAGATGAGCATACTGATCCTGGCTCATGTAGTTCAGTGCCCCGGGTATGATGAGCAGCAGAAGGAGGGTCGGAACTCCCCACGTCAGCATTCTCCAGTCGTTGGTGAGAATAACGTAGGAGAGTAAAATAAGGGTGAAGATTCCGAAAACCGCCATATTGACGGCCGAAATCCTCACGTTGACATTTCCAATTTTCATCGGGTCGCTCTTACTTCAGTGCTTCGATTTCCTTGCGGAAGGTCACCCAGTAGATGACACCTACGAAGAAGAGACCGCCAACGATGTTACCGATGGTAACCACGATGAGGTTGTTGGTCCACATAGTAACCCAGCTCAGGTTGGCAAGCTTGGGTCCGGCAGCAGCCACCTGTTCCGGATTGAGGAACCCTGAACAGAAGAGCCCGGCGGGGATGAAGTACATGTTCGCGACACAGTGCTCGAAACCGGAGGAAACGAAGGCCATGATCGGGAACCAGATGCCGAAGAACTTACCAATCAGGTCGTCTGCGCAAATACCGAGCAGGACGGCGAGGTTGACGAGCCAGTTACAACCAATTGCTTTGAGGAAACAGGACCAGGTTGCGGCACCGCCGACATAACCGACCTTTCCAATTGCAATGTTGACCGCACTGATGCCGAATGCATTGACGGTTGCCACACCTGCTGCGTCCCAGCCGGTGAAGGGCCCGTATGCCATGATGTAGGCGTATACGATGGAACCGATGAGGTTTCCGATATATACCCACACCCACAGATTCAGAACTTGTGCCCAGCTTACCTTGTGGATAAATGCTGCCATGGGGGCGATCATTGCGTCACCGGTAAAGAGTTCTGCACCGGTAAGGATGATGATAATAAGCCCAACAGGGAACACGGCACCGAGAATCAGTTTTGCCATACCTGCACCGAGTGTGGCTGCCACACCGGTGAAACAGGTTGTTGCAAGGGCGCCACCGATTGCGATATATGCTCCTGCCATGAATCCACGGATAAGCATGTTTACCGGGCTGAGGCCGACTTTGTACTTGCCGGCATCCCCGGCTTTAGCGACAATCGCTACTGGAGGATGGAACACCATATGTTAATACACCTCTCTAAAGTCCTACCTATACCAACAACGTATTAAACTTGTATAGGTCAATTTAATCATATTTTTGAATGATATTAAAAGGTTTCTAATTAGTTACCCTAATTGGGACATTTTTGGATGTATTTCCTTCTTTGTGTACGCATTTGAAGGGAAATCGTAGTACAAAAAAACATGCACGACCAAATCGCTTATAAAGACCTTCTCTCTTTACATGACAGGATATCCTGTCGCGGGAGGATTTATCAAACCGGCACGTAGGGCGCGCCGATGCCTTGCGGCATGATGGAGATCGATTTCGAGGCGATTGCCGCACTCCTGAGTGAACGGAAAAACACTACTCTAATCTATCTGCACAGGAAAATCTGTTGTAGATTTCATGGTCGGGCCCGACACTACATTGAGACGCACTCTGAGCATTGCTGTTGTTATCGGCGTAATATCCGGCATCGGTGCCCTCATTTTTTACGAAGGGCTGAAACTGGGAACACGGTTTTTCATGGGCGGCATCCTCGGGTACCGCTTTCCTGACGAAGGACAGAGCATCACGGCAATCGCCTCATGGGTGCCTCCTGACAGTATCTGGCTTCTCCTGCCGCTCATCTGTTTCGGTGCACTTGTATCCGGCCTGCTTGTTGCAACATTTGCTCCGGAGGCAGAAGGACACGGGACTGATGCGGCCATTCGGGCTTTCCACGGGGAGGGGCGCGTCCGCTGGCGGATTCCGCTAGTCAAAGCTGTTTCGGCCATACTGACGATCACGACGGGAGGAAGTGCCGGGCGCGAGGGGCCGACCGCCCAGATTTCGGCGGGCTTTGGATCAATTGCCGCCGACATACTCGGCCTGTCTGCGAGAGAGCGAAGAATTGCTCTTGCAGCCGGCATCGGGGCCGGTATCGGCACTATCTTTAAGGCGCCGCTTGGTGGTGCAATCCTCGGCGCCGAGATCCTCTATATCCGTGACTTTGAATCTGAGGCGATTGTCCCGTCTTTTCTGTCGTCTATCATTGGTTATGCCATCTTTTCATCATATGAAGGATTTTCTCCAATCTTCGGTTCTGCCGGTGGTGTCTGGACCGTATCGCAGCTTCCGTTATTCCTTTTCCTCGGCGCCGTTTGCGCCGCGATGGGCATCCTGTATATCCGCACATTCTACAAAACCCGGGCGGCATTCACGTCGGTCTTTTCCCGGTTCGGACTGCCGCCCCATATCAAACCGCTCTGCGGTGCTTTTCTCATAGGCGTCGGCGTGATTCTTCTGGCTCACATCTCCCCCGAGGGCATGATGATCGGGCTCGGCAGCATCGGGACGGGGTACGGATTCCTGCAGCTTGCGATGTATAATATGGTCCCGCTTCTCGTCCTTCTGCTCCTTCCCTTTGCTAAAATTCTTACGACGTCACTCACTATCGGATCGGGAGGGAGCGGAGGGGTTTTTGCACCCGGCCTCGCCATCGGCGGTTCGACAGGGGGGGCGGTGGGACTCGTATTGCATCAGCTCCTGCCCGGGCTCGTCCCTCTCGCCACGGTTCCTGTATTCGTCATCGTCGGGATGATTGCACTGTTCGGGGGGATCGCAAACGCACCGATTTCCGTGCTCATTATGGTTGTGGAGATGACGGCAGATTTTTCCCTGCTCATCCCTGCGATGGGTGCCGTTGCGATTGCGTACATTCTGACCGGGGAAGAGACTATCTTTCATGAGCAGGTGCGGACCAAAGCGCAGTCGGGGGCACATCGCGGCGAATACCGGGTTGAAGTCCTTGAGGAGATCCGGACGGGGGATGTCATGGTGCCTGCCGAACGCGTCATCACTCTTACGCCCGACGACTCCTGTGCACACGTCCTCTCGCTTATCAACGAGACATGGCACACGGGATTTCCCGTCCTCGACGACAAACTGTTGGTCGGAATCATCACGATCGGCGATGTGCGGAACGGCACGGCACCGGGTACCCCGCCAGAACGGGTGCGTACTGTCATGGCACACGATATCGTGACAATTCCTCCCGACGCCACGCTTGAGGCGGCGCTCATCCTGATGATGAACCATGAGATCCATCACCTGCCCGTGGTTCATCCGCAAAAATCCGATACCCTGGTCGGGTTTCTCACATCAACTGACATTCTCCGTGCATATACACGGCATGTCGCCGGGAAGGCACGCTCTTACTGATGGGGCTCTTCCGTTTTTCACTCCGGACGTTCCGTAAGGCAAAAAAAAAGATTATTTAAAGATGTCGAAGATCTGGTCGCTTCCCGTGTCGGCAAGACGCTTCCTTTCGGTCGGTTCTTCGACAAGCGCGAGCAGCGGCAGATCCATGTTTACACCGGGTGTGAACCCGAACATCTTCTCAAGCTCCACCTGAAGCGCGTGCATGAACAGGGCATTGGGGATGTCCATGGCACAGAGTTCCTGGCACTGCCCGCAGTTGATGCAGGAGTCGGAGATATGCGAGAATCTGATCAGGTGGAACATGAATGGCGGGGGTACCCGGCCGGGCTCCACGAGATAGGGCTTCTTCGTGCTGCATTCCACGCAGTAGCAGATCGGACAGTTCTCAATGCACTGGTAGCACTTGATGCAGGCGGAGGTTGCCTCCATAATCGTCTTGAGGCGGTCGGTGCCCTCACCCAGTGATGCAAAGTCCTTTGCCCGCCACTTGTCGCCGAGCTTGAGCATGGCGCCCTCGACCTT
>LKUD01000050.1 GCA_001412355.1 Methanoculleus sp. SDB | reverse complement strand
CTCTGCCCCTTCTGCCCGGCCCTCCAGACCCCGGAGAGCGGGTATTTGCAGCCGCCGGTAAAGGCGAGCAGACACCGGAAGCAGGAGTTCCTCCGCCAGACCTTTGACCGGCATCATTACAACGGGTAAATGAGCGGGACAAAGAATGCGGGATAGAGTGAAGGCGCGATTTTTCGCACTTTATTTTTCGCAAGTGCTTCGGGGCGTTTTTCCCCGTCACGTGATTTGTTTTGGTGCCAATAGTTATGTCCGTCCTTAAACAATCACCTATGTGATGAAAATCCGGTTCCTCACGGCTTTTATCGTACTGGCTGCACTGCTCCTGAGTGCAGGATGCACCGGAACGTCTCCCGCTCCGAACGATACCGGCCCCGGGACTGCGGTTCCGTCAGCTGCTCTCACGAGTCCGACGCCGGAGAACTGTACCTTCGACTACCTGACAGGGAACGCCGAAAATCATTTTTTCCGGGAGGATTCCTGTTATTTCAGGACCCATACCCCGGTGGATTTCCTCACGGACCTGCGCGATAATCCCCATCAGCCGGTCATGGTCCGCGATGTGCCCGAAGGCTGGATCACGCCCTTCGATGCCGAACTCCTGATGCGGGAGATCGATTCCGACGAGCCTGCGGCCCCGGTCGTCTCGCCGATAAGCTCGTACTGGCCTTTCAACCAGACTTCAACGGTCGGGAACGAAGCGCTCTTCCTTCTGGAGGGGTACCGGAGCGGGACATACCCCCCGGCCCTCTGTTCCCTGTATTATTTCCACCCGAACAGGACCGAGGTGCGATCGTGGTGGAATGCTTCCGGGAAAGGAGGGGGTCAGTGAAGGGGATGCAATCCGGATGATCCGGATATCCGAAATTCCAGAGGAAGATGACAGTCCTGCCGTCACAGGAGCATAATGACGATAAATAGCGCCATGAATCCGCCCCACGTCAGGTACAGCCGGCGGACCAGCGCATGCCCCTCGTCTCTCGCCGTGCTCCGGACGAGCAGGAAGGAAAAATACGCCATGCAGACCTCTTGTTCGTCCGCATCCGGAAGGCAGAAGGGGGGCGCCGTCGTGCCTTCTGTCAGTTCTGTCATGGAGATGCCTCTTGTCGGTGACACGAAAAAGGATAGTGCACCGGCGCTACAGCACGGGGAGGAACCAGCCGACAACCGAGGTCACCAGCCAGATGGCGACGGCGATCGCCAGGGACTTGAGCCAGCCGATACCGTAGAGGTGCTGCAGTACGAGCAGCCACGCGATGCCGGCGACGAATGCGGCAATCAGTCCGTGGTCCAGTATGGCGTAGATGACCGCATAGACGACCGTGCCGGCGACAGCTGCGATCAACGCCGTGGTGATGCCTTCCGTCTCGCCGAAGAACCGCGTGACCGCATAAATGATGATCGTCGAGACGATCAGCGCCACGATAAATGACAGGAGAATACCCATGAGTGCTATACTGCAGTCTTTTCCATGCCGGTCTATTTATAGTACTCAATGGCACGGAAACGCGGGGCATCGACATTGCCGCCGTCAATGACCGTGCCGGGGTGTTTTTGTCCTGCCCGAACCTTTATGCACCGTTCCGGAGAACTATCCTTATGGCAGCAGAATCACTCCCGGATCTTCTTTCCGGATCGCTCACGATTTCACCGGAATCGGTGGTGCTTGCAGTCATCGTCGCCGTTGCAGGCCTGATTGCCGCACGGATCATCATCGCAATCGCAAAGCGGGCACTTACCAGCGCCTCGCGCCTCCCTGATCTGGTGACCGAATTTCTGGTCCGGTTTTTTGCCGTGCTTCTCTATGTCATCGTCATCCTGCTCGTCCTTGCCGTGCTGGGGATCGATGTCGGGTCGATGGTTCTCGGGCTCTCGGCGATCATCGGCCTCGTGCTGGGTTTCGGGCTCCAGAACTCATTCACCAACTTTGCCGCGGGGGTATGGATCGCCTCGCTCAGGCCGATCGACAAAGGCGAGTACGTGGAGGTGAACGGCATGGCGGGAACCGTCCAGGCAGTGGGCATCATGGCTACTGAACTGCTCACCCCGGACAATAAATTCGTCACCATTCCCAATGCGCTCATCTGGGGCAGCCCGGTGATCAACTACACCCGCATGGACACCCGCCGGGCGGATATCGGCGTGGGCATCGCCTACGACAGCAATGTCCACGAGGCCGTGCGGGTGGCGATGGAGCTGATGCGGGGCCACCCTCAGGTGCTCTCCGACCCGGAACCTGCCGTCGTGGTCACGGAACTTGCCGGGTCTTCGGTGAACCTTGCGTTGCGGGCATGGACACGGACCGGCGACTTCTGGACGGTGAAAGGCGACCTGACCCGGGATATCCTCGCGGCATATAAAACGGCAGGCATCGAGATCCCCTTCCCCCAGCTGGACGTGCACCTGGAGCGGTGATCTGCCCCCCTACTCCCCGGCTCTGGCCGGGTTTTCACCGGTATACCTGAGGCTCATCCGGGACGCGGCAATTGGCGCCGGCATGCTGCCTCCTCTCCGCCCCGGCACGGTGCCGGGGACCCGGAGAACGGGCAACAATACATAATTACTTTTTTATAATATTCAACCAATAAAAATAATTTGATGCTCTATGGCAGTTCAAGATTCCGTATCATCCGTAACCCAATCGATAACCAGCATCGGCGATGCCATCATGCAGATGTTTTCGTCGATCATCCTGTATCTCCCGAATATTATCGCGGCGATAATCATCCTGATTATCGGCTGGATTGTCGGACGCATCTTCGGCAAATATGTCGCCAAAGCCCTGGATAGAATCGGGGTCGACGACGCACTCCGGAAAACGTCCGTCGGAATGGCAATCGAACACTCAGGAACGACGGTTGTGTCATTCTTCGATCTCATCGTCCGGTGGTTCATCTACCTCATCGC
>LKUD01000049.1 GCA_001412355.1 Methanoculleus sp. SDB | reverse complement strand
GCGCCCGGGCAATAGCCACTCTCTGTTGCTGGCCGCCGGAGAGTTCCGGGGGCTTATGGGCTGCGAGCGCCTCGTCTATCCCCACGCTCGCAAGCAGCCGGGTGACGTGGCCCGTCTCATCCGGGTGCCGGTGGCGCAGAATATAGGGATACTCGACGTTTTCGTAGGCGGTGAGGAGGGGGATGAGGTTGAACTTCTGAAAGATGTAGCCGATGGTGGTCAGCCGCAGGGTCGTCAGTTCCACATCATCCATCTCCCGGATATTTCTCCTGTCGATGAGGAGATCTCCGGACGTGGGGACATCAAGGCTCCCGATCTGGTTGAGGAGCGTGGACTTGCCGCACCCGGACGGTCCCATGATCGCGATGAACTCTCCCTCTTCGATACGAAGGGAGATCCCATCCAATGCAGTGACGTCACCGGCAGGGAGGGGATACACCTTGGTGACGCGATCAAGTTCAATCACCGGATGGTTCTGCATACAGCCTCTTCTCCCTGCTTACCGGCGTTTCCCTGAACGGATCTCGTTAACCTTTTCCGTGATCCTGCGAAACCAGCCTTTTCTCCAGCCGATCACGGCACCGATACCCACGAGGAGGACGAGCGCGATCTGCACTATCGGCACCTGCGACAGCCCCGTGCCGAAGCCTCCGAACAGACCGTTGCGGCCTCCGGCGGGACCTCCGGCGGGACCTCCGGCGCCGGACATTACCGGCAGCCGGGAACTTTCTGCATCGCCGCCCGCTGTGGTCGTACCCCCGAGGCTCACATCAAATACTTCGGAAAACACGTTTCCGTCCTCGTCTTTGTACGTGACAAGGACCGGCACGGTCGTGCCCGGCGTGGTGAAGGTGATATCAAAGCTCGAAAAATCGTCGGGTTCGAGGGCTCCGATGACATATACGCCGTTCGGATCGACAGGTTCCGCGGGGCTTGCCACCGTAACCACGATGGATTTCGCATCGGAGAGGCCCGCGTTCGTCACGTCGGCCGAGAGTGTCCAGCTGCCGGTGCCGCCCGAATATTCGATGCTGTTCAGTACAAGCTCCGCCCCGAGCTTATCCTCGCCGAACTCCACAGGGATGGCGATTGCAGACGTATGATCGTTGATACCGTTTCGGTATGCGACGGTGACCGTGATATCCGATTCCTGCAGGGTGGTCACTTCGAAGGATACCACCTGTGATGAACCGGGGGTGATATCGCCGATAAAGGCGCTGTTCATCGTCGTACTGATGCCCGGGCCTCCGATCGTTGCGATGACACCTTTCAGCGTATTATCCCGCGGGTTGCCGACGGTGACGGTGATCGTCTCCTTGTTGCCCCCCGCAAAGGAGTCGGGAGCGTCAAGGACAGATACGGACGCTTCCGTACTCTCCACGGTTACGGGAACCGAATACCTGAGGCTGCCCGCGTCCCGGTAGTCGAGGTAAAAGGTCATGTAATAGAAGCCGTCCGGCGCATCGGCCCTGACGGTGAAGGTGAACGTTAAGGAGTTCCCGGCACCGAGATTACCCACCGAATCGTAGGTCAGGTCG
This sequence comes from Methanoculleus sp. SDB, assembly GCA_001412355.1. Classification (NCBI taxonomy): domain Archaea; kingdom Methanobacteriati; phylum Methanobacteriota; class Methanomicrobia; order Methanomicrobiales; family Methanomicrobiaceae; genus Methanoculleus; species Methanoculleus sp. SDB. Next base: position 60,103 of record LKUD01000049.1, on the reverse strand, counting down.
TTTTGGACCGTCAGGTCGTCCGAATAAAGCTTCGCCCTGCTGATCGCAACAACCTCATCGCCGTTGTTCGTAATCTCCACCGTTACGGTGCCCGTATCTCCGTGCATCAGCGCCGTAGGACTGACCGTAACACTGGTCACACTCACCTGTGCGGCGGCCGTATCGCCCGTCGCCGAGGCAAATCCTGCCAAAATACAGAGCAGCAGGAGAACTGCGGTTATCTTGATTTTCATGAATTTTTTCTCCGTTTCCATGAGACGGCAGCAGGGAGAGAGGGAATACGCTTTCTGCATATTCCTCCGGCTCACCCCTGCCGCTTATGTAAAATATATTTTACATTATGTTATATATCTATTTCTATTAGCATAGTGTTTTTTACCAAAATTGCCGCATTCGGGAACGGCAGACGCGAACGGGCGGGTCACGGCAGACCTGCCGCCGCAGGAGTATGAGAACAGGATGACCTGCCACGGGCAGATACTGACGGACGCCCTTACCGATCCCTGCGACCTGCCGGGAGCCCTTCACGCAGGACAGGGCAACTGCTCCCGGGAGACGTCCCGTTCCGGTCCGGTGACATCGGCGGGGCGATGAAATAGACGGTTGTGGCGGGCAGGGTGGCGGAACTTCACTGGCACGTGCACCATGATTTATGCCGCAATCCGGACTACCGCCCGGCAAGAAAAATAAATCAGATGCGTGAAAAACAAAGGCCGGGGCCGAGATTCGAACCCGGGTCGGGGGAACCACAATCCCCTAGGATGACCAACTACCCCACCCCGGCAAAATACCCTTTTAAATAGGGTGAAGGAATTAATTAAAGTATCTCTTTGGGACCCGATCCCGGGAAAGCCGCCATTTGTTGGGGGAGAAAGGCTTCACGGGCACCATTTATGTGGCAGGATGCCCAACTACATGAGCACCAGGCGGGCGGGCAGCACCGCCGTGGTGGCAGCAGGGGGATATTGGTATGAGCAAGGCGGCGATTCGCACACCCATCGTTTGTGTTCTCGGTCATGTCGATCACGGTAAAACATCGCTCCTCGACAGGATCCGGGGTTCATCCGTGGTTGATACGGAGGAGGGTGCCATCACCCAGCATATCGGGGCCACGCTGGTTCCGCTTGACGTCATCGAACAAATGAGCGGTGTTGCGGGTTCGATGCAGTTCGATATCCCCGGACTCCTCTTTATCGATACGCCGGGGCACCATGCGTTCACCACCCTCCGTTCCCGTGGCGGTGCGCTCGCCGACATGGCTATTCTCGTTGTGGACCTCAATGAAGGGTTTCAGCCCCAGACCATCGAGGCCCTCCAGATTCTGCGCTCCCAAAAGACGCCCTTTGTTGTCGCCGCAAACAAGATAGACCGGATTCACGGATGGCGCGTCATGGAGAACATGCCGTTTAAAAAGACTTTTTCCCGGCAGAACGAGCGCGTACAGGGGGTCGTGGAGACGAAGATCTACGAGCTCGTCGGCAAACTCTCCGAAATGGGATTCAACTGCGAACGGTATGACCGCATCAGGGACTTTGCCCGGAACATCGCAATCGTCCCGGTGAGCGCCATCACCGGAGAGGGGATTCCCGATCTCCTGATGGTCATGGTCGGGCTTGCGCAGCGGTACCTGACAGAATCGCTCAGGCTCACGGTTGAAGGGCCGGGTTCCGGCACCGTGCTGGAAGTAAAGGAGGAACGCGGCCTCGGGATCACCCTGGACGTGATCCTGTATGACGGGATCCTCAAAGTCGGCGATGAGATCGTCGTCGGCGGCCACGACGGCGTCATCACGACAAAAGTCAGGTCGCTCCTGAAACCGCGCCCGATGAAGGAGATCCTTGTCGAAGACCGGTTCGAGCGGGTGAAATCCGTCACTGCGGCGACCGGCATCAAAGTGGCGGCGCCCCGGCTGGATGGTTCTGTCGCGGGCACGCCGTTGCGTGTTGTCCGGGGAGACCGCGACGCCGTCATTGCCGACGTTACCCGTGAAATGCAGGATATCCAGGTCACGCTGAAGGACGAGGGCGTATATATCAAGGCCGACACCATAGGAGCGCTTGAAGCGCTCTCAAAGGAGCTTGAAGCGAATACGATCCCGGTGATGCGGGCGGAGGTGGGACCCGTCTCCCGCCACGACATCATCGAGGTCAGCACAATTAAAAATCCGCTCTATTCTGCCGTTCTTTCATTCAACACGCCCATTTTGCCCGATGCAATCGATACGCTCGCCGAACCCTCCATGAAGCAGGTGATGCTCTTCGAAGGCGGGGTCATCTACCGGCTGATTGACGACTTCCTCGAGTGGCAGGAGGACACGCGCCGTGCGATGGAGAAACAGCGGTTTGAAAATCTCGTCATGCCGGGTAAAATTTCACTCCTGCCGGACTGCGTCTTCCGGCAGAGCAATCCGGCGGTTGTCGGCGTCCGCATTCTCGGCGGCAAACTCCAGTCGGGAGTCAACCTCATTCATCTGGACGGGCGCAAGGTCGGACGCGTGAAAATGATGAAGAGCGGACAGGAGACCGTGCACGAGGCCGATGCCGGCGACGAGATTGCCATCTCCATCGAGGGGCCCACGGTCGGCCGCCAGATAAATGTCGGCGATGAGCTGTACGTGGACATCCCCGAACGGCACGTGAAAGTCATCGAAACAGAGATGATGTCGCATTTAAACACCTCGATGCAGATGATTCTTGAGGAGTTTACGGCAATGCGGCGAAAATCGGATCCCTTCTGGGGCAAGTAGCATTTAAGTATCTGCAATTCAACTTTATAGTCACGTTTTAGAGGAGACACATACGATGGTAGACTTCAAAATCGTCCTTTCAGACCCTCAATCCGGCAAATCCTACAAGCTGGATGCCACGGGCGGGTCTGCCGGTGCATTCATCGGGAAAAAGATTGGTGAGGAGATTGACGCCGGGGTAATCGGCCTGAACGGATACAGCATAGCGATTACCGGAGGCAGCGACCGGACAGGAATCCCGGCACGGCGTGACCTTCCCGGCCTGAGCAGGAGACGCCTGCTTCTCGCGAAGGGCGCAGGATTCGCACCCACCTATGACGGTGAACGGCGGAGAAAATCCGTCCGCGGCAATGAGATCACCGCTGATTTCGTCCAGATCAATGCCAAGGTTGTAAAATACGGCGATAAGGAACTCCGAAGCTTCTTTGAAAGTGAAGAAGCAGCGGAATAATTCCATACATCTATTTTTCCTGCACGAGGCGTGCCTTCAGATCATCGAGGAGATCGTCAAACGGCACACCGTAACGCCGTGCGAGAATGACTGCAGCCGCTTCGGCCCTGAGCAGCCCGTCAAAATTTTTTTGAACCATTTCGTTCAGCTCCGCGACGATTGCTGCTTTTTCGGAGCTGCGTGCCCGTGCAATCCTCCCGACCAGATCTCCGAATACGTCGGGGACGGCAAGCAGCTCGGGAGAGGGCTTGAACCCCAGCGGTATCGTCACCTCGTCGACGGGGAATGCCGGGGTGATCACCCCCCCCTCGAAGCGGAGAAGCCCTTCTTCTCCGGCCCGAGCAAGAAGCCGGTTTGCCTCCTCCTTACTCATCCATCGCCTGTCAATCGCCACGAAAAAGATAAACTCGCTCTTCTGAAGCTTATCCTTCCGCATATACCGGAACGGAGCGGCAACGGTGATTTTCAGACTCACTCGCAGGCACCTTTCAGGAGTTCCCGAAGGTCCATCGCATCCATCTGTCCCTGCCGGCCTTCCTTGACGGCAAAGCAGTCGCACCGCTGTCCCGCATCATTTACCCTGACGAGGAACATGTTTTCCGATACCGGGATACTCTTCTCCGGTGTGAGCATGGTCTCATGGAGGGTGATCCGGAAATCGCATGCCTCCGTCACGGTTTCGGCAATATCAGAGACGTAGTCCACAGGTACGAACTGGGTCTTTTTATCGGCAACATCAACGAGAAAGGTCAGTTTAACAAGATCGGCTCCCTTCCGGTTCGTTATATGACTGTGATGCAGCTTCTGGATGCATCGTACCAAATCGGAAAAGCTGCGGTCGATATCGAAATTAAGGTCGCAACTCGGGGGAAAGCGGTGGTAAATTCTACGCATCAGTACAATATGATGAACGAGGTGCAAAAAAAGGTATGCTCTCCCATGACAGGATCCTGTGCCCAAACCCGCATGACGATTCGCCGGGGGGCATCCCAATGGTTATATCCGCGGAGACAAAACCAGAAGAATATGACCGCGCGTACTGCGTATGAAGAGAAAATTCAGGCCCAGTTTGAAGAATTTACCGCAGAAATCGAAAAACTGAAGGATAAAGCCCGCACGGCGAAGGAGCAGGCGCAGGTAGACTACGCCGATCAGATCCGTGACCTCGAAGCACTCCGCGACGACCTGGAAAAACAGTTTGAGACATTCCGGGCATCCGGGGATGAAGCATGGGACGAAGTTCGGCAAGGGCTTGACAAAGCGGCAGGGGAGCTCGGGCGGGCGCTTGACCGTGCGCTTGTAAAGTTAAAGGGCCTCTGATCCCCACTCATCGGCTGCCGCCACCGCATACTCTCCCGGCGGGTCCGGGTCTCTGAGAACCAGCCGCTCACGGGGCCATGGAATGCCCCGCCATCATAGTAAGAGATCCGCTTCAGGATCCCGCTAAAAAAAATATTGGGTTTACTCGACGAGAACGGCACATATGATGCCGTCCTGTCCGGGACGGCTAACGATCCGTGCACGTCCGATTTCGGTTTTGATAATTGCGCCCTTCGTGAGAAGGTTCCGGCGCACGTAGTTCGGGTTGGCGGTGTTCGCTTCGACCGTCTCCATCCGGACCCTCTTCGTCTCACCGGTCTTCGGGTCGGCCACGTTCGCGAACTCGGCGCGGAGCGCACGAACCTTGTGGTTTCCTCCCCGCGTCCGGATAATCCTGTTCCGGTCCTCACCGATATGGGTGTCGGCGGGTGCCCTGCCAATCTCAACGCGTCTCTTTCCCCGTGCCAGCCTGATGCGGCCTCCGGTTGCCTTTCTTACGGATCTGCCTTGCCACTGCATACGATCACCACTTTGGTAAAAACTATTTTTTCATCAGGGATGGCGCCGGAAGGAGGTGTCCTGAACGGATACGACTTCGGGCCTGTTCCCTTTGAAGTGCTATATATATTCCCATCAGACGTATTTAACTCCACTGATCAGCCGAGTATGGCGTCGACGACCGCTCCGACGCCGTCACCGGTCTTCAGATTCGTCCTGAAAACCATAATTTCCGGATTATAACGGCGCATATCTGCCTCCATCCGGTCGAGATCCGCACCCACGAGGGGTGCGATGTCGATCTTGTTGATGATCCCGATCGTGCTCCCCCGAAACATCATCGGATGCTTGTTGACCACATCGTCACCTTCGGTCGAACTGACCACGACGATGCGCTTCTCCGCCCCAAGGAGAAAATCCGTAGGGCAGACCATGTTGCCGACGTTTTCGATTAAGAGGATATCAATCTCGGCAAGCGGCAGATGCTCGAGCGCATGTTCCACAAGATGGGCATCGAGGTGGCACTCCTTTCCGGTATTTGCATTCACAGCGGGAATACCCGTCTTCACAATGCGCCGGAAATCGTCATCGCCGTACACGTCGCCCGCGATGGCACCCCCCCGCAGGCCTCTGCGTTCAAGTTCAGGCACCATCTTTTCGATCAGCGCCGTCTTTCCCGACCCGATCGCCCCGAGAAGATCGAACGCCCGCACGCCGTTTTCTTTCAGCAGGCGGGCATTATCGTACGCAATCCGGTTATTTGCGGCATAGACATCCTTCTCAATGCTGACGTCGATATGATGCATACCATCAATCTACGATCATGAACAGTTTATAGGTTCACTTCGTAATACATGATCAATGGAGACCGAACGGATACTGTATCCCTGCTATTTCAATGCCGCTCTCAGGCGGAGGGAGGGACGAAGGGTGCCCGCGAACCTCGCAGTGGAGAAGCCCGATATCGCCGCACTCAAGGCCGCACTCTCCCGCCTCGGGCTCTCCTTCCGGACAGAGGAGGCGCACCACCCCTCCCGCTGGATGCTTCGCGAGGGCCGGGTCCTCGTTTCATGGGACGGCAGGAAAGAAGAGCTCATACGTACAGTTGCCCGGGCGATGGGCGGCCGGGTGTGACCTCCATGTACGACCTGCACACGCACTCCCTGCTCTCGGACGGCGAACTCCTTCCCCTTGAACTGGTACGCCGCGCTGCCGTACTGGGATACCGGGTCATCGGCATCACCGATCACGTCGATCCCACCAATATCTCGCCCGTGATCCGGGCGCTGGGCGAGGTCCGGGACGCTGCACGCGAATTCGGCGTTGAAGTGCTCGCGGGAGTCGAACTGACCCATATCCCTCCGGCCCTCATCGACACGCTTGCCCGGCGTGCAAAGGCGGAAGGTGCCGATCTTGTGGTCGTCCACGGGGAGTCGGTTGTCGAACCCGTTGCCCCGGGCACGAACCATGCCGCATGTACCAGCGAGGCCGTGGACATTCTTGCCCATCCCGGCCTTATCACCGCGGAAGATGCTGCTATTGCGGCAAAAAACCATGTCGCAATCGAGATCACCGCCCGCGGAGGTCACAACAGGACCAACGGGCATGTATTTGCCACCGCACGTAGTTCAGGATGCCGTTTTGTCATCGATTCGGACGCGCATGGACCGGGCGACCTGATGACGAAGGACGCTCGGTGGACGGTTGCACGCGGCGCGGGCATGTCGCCCGGTGAAGCAGAGCGGGCACTCTCCAGTGACATCCTCGAATGGCTGCGACAGTGAATGAACTATATATAGTTTATCAAAAATTTTAAATAGTGCAACGCCCTATATATATAAATTACGAAATCTCGCAGGTAACAGCTGTTTGCCAGGATGATCCATTGTGAAGTATGTCGGGCGTGTAGTTAGTATTTACGGTCGGAGAATGCTCATTTTGCAGTGCGACCCCGCTCAACTTCCCCGGCTGAATACACATGTTGTGGACCGCCGCCTCAAACCGGTTGGAAAACTCATCGATATCTTTGGAAATATCCAGGCGCCTCTTGCAGCCGTGCTATGCACAGATGAATGCACCACACCAAATGACGAAAAACTCTATTCAAAATAACAGGGTGAAGAACAAATGCAGGAGATAGAGAAGCTCAAACAGTTACAGAGCCAGAGAGAAGTCCTTAAAAAACGATCGGCGGAACAGGTTCAGGAGAAGAAAAAACACGAGGAGTCGACCACGTCCGTCTGTCCCGAATGCGGCAGCCGGCAGCTCGTGCATGATTATGAACGCGCCGAGCTCGTCTGCCAGAATTGCGGGCTGGTTCTGGACGAGGAATTTATCGACCGCGGTCCGGAATGGCGTGCGTTCGACCACGATCAGCGGATGAAACGCTCCCGTGTCGGGGCTCCGATGACCTTTACCATTCACGACAAAGGTCTTTCCACCATGATTGACTGGAGAAACCGTGATTCGTATGGCCGTGCCATCTCCAGTAAGAACCGGGCACAGCTCTACCGCCTCCGGAAGTGGCAGCGCCGTATCCGCGTCTCGAACGCGACCGAGCGGAACCTTGCCTTCGCTCTCTCTGAACTGGACCGGATGGCCTCCGCACTGGGTCTTCCGCGAAATGTGCGTGAAACTGCTGCGGTCGTATACCGCGATGCGGTGGACAAGAACCTGATCCGCGGCAGGAGCATCGAAGGCGTGGCTGCGGCGGCACTCTATGCCGCATGCCGGCAGTGCAGTGTTCCGCGGACCCTCGACGAGATTGCCGAGGTGTCGCGTGTCTCCCGGAAGGAGATCGGGCGCACCTACCGGTTCATCTCCCGTGAACTGGGCTTAAAACTCCTGCCCACCTCTCCCATCGACTATGTTCCGCGCTTCTGCTCCGGCCTGAACCTGAAGGGCGAAGTCCAGAGCAGGGCCGTCGAGATTCTCAGGCAGGCAGGAGAGCGCGAATTAACAAGCGGCCGGGGGCCAACCGGAGTCGCTGCAGCCGCAATTTATATCTCCTCAATCCTCGGCGGGGAACGCCGGACACAGCGTGAGGTGGCCGAAGTGGCGGGCGTCACGGAGGTCACGATAAGGAACAGATATAAGGAACTGGCGGAAAAACTGGATATAGAGATTATTCTCTAATCCGAAAAAAAACGCCTGCCATTTTCAGCCGAACGGTCCGGGCTCGTAGATCAGGGGTAGATCGTTACGTTCGCAACGTAAAGGCCGCGGGTTCAAATCCCGCCGAGTCCATTTCTGTTTACGACACTCTTTTTTCCGGCCTTCTTGTGCCGTTTCTCCCGGCTTCTGGCACGCACTCCCGCGCGGCAGACACATCCCTTCACCGGTGCGTCCGCACACACAGGCATCAATCCTTTTTTAATATGCTGCATGTATACTGGAGAGAAGGGATGATGCGGATGAAGCGGAACACGGAAAAACATGGAAACGGTGTCCCGGGGTCGGGTATATGCAGGCGATTGGCAGTCCTTCTGATGGTCGCACTGATGGCTTCATGGATGGCACTGCCTTCCTGTGCAGCCGCTGAGAACGGGCTGCAATGGAAGTATATCGTCGGACAGCAGGTTCAGAGCGTGGCGATAAACGACAATGCCGCAGTCGTGGCGGCAGGCTCGGCTGACAACCGCCTCTACCTCTTCGACGGGCAGGGAACCCTCCTCTGGTCATACCAGACAGATTTCAACGTCCGCTGCACGGCGGTTTCAGGCGATGGCATGTATGTTGCCGCCGGGACGAACGGAAACAAATTATACTACTTCGACTACCTGGGCAACCTCTTCTGGACATACACGGCTCCCCAGCCGGTCAGCAGTGTAGCGGTCTCGCGGGACGGATCCTATGTCGCGGCAGGCTCCGAGGCAAACAAGGTATACCTCTTCAACCGGCAGGGTGCGCTCCTCTGGTCGCACAGCACCGCTCTTGATGTCCGCGGCGTCGCCATATCCCGGGACGGGAGCCGTATCGCAGCAGGAACCGGAGACAACAGGATATACTGCTTTTCAAACGGCGGTGACCTCCTCTGGACCTACAACACGGAGCAGTCCCCGACCTCGGTAGGAATCTCCGGCGACGGCAGCCTCGTTGCGGGCGCAACCGGGGGAAATAAAATCCTGTACCTCGACGGAAACGGCAATCTTCTTCTGACCTACACAACAGCACTCCCCCCCTGCAGCATTGACGTTTCAGACGATGGAAATGTTGTTGTTGCCGGAACGGAGGACAATAAGGCACTCATCCTGAATCGCGAGGGTACGCTGCTCGGCTCATATACGGTTGCCCTGGCCGTGTGCGGCGTGGGGGTTTCGGGGGACGGGAGCTCTATCACCGTGGGATCGAATGACAACACCGTCTACTTCTTTGCGACCGGCACCATTGTCCCCGCTCCTCCCGAAACCGCCCCCCCGACGACATCGCCGACAGCATCTCCGGACGTGACAGAGTCCCCCGCCGCGACGGCAACGGAGGAGGGGTTCGTCTCCATTGACATCGGCACGCCGACCGCAACAGCCGTCCCGGAACCGGCAGAGGAATCGATGCTTCCCGTCTATGCAGGCCTGTTTGTGCTGCTGGTCCTCGGTGCGGCGGCAGCGGTGCTGTATATGCGGCGGCGGAAAAAAGAGAACGGATATGATGCCCTTGCCGGGGAAGAACGCCCCCGGTGGAAACGCTGAGCGTCACCGGTACAGGCGGCGCGCTGCTGCGAGCAGGAGCGGGGCTGCCACGGCAGGCCACGCCCCGGAAGGCACCTCGGCAGGAGACGGTGCGGGCATCGATGCCGTTTCCACCTGGATGTTCCTCACCGGCGTCACCGCGGTCGTGAAGAGGTATACGTCACTCCCGGCCGCTGCCGCGAGCACCCTGCCGTCCTGTGACAACGCAAGCGAAGTGGCGGTGCTGTCTGCAGCGAATGTCCACACCTCCGCTCCGGTCCGATCGTAGAGGCGAATGCCGGTGCCGGTATCAGCTGCGGCGGCAAGCGATCCGTCTCCCGCAATCGCGAGCGCCCGTATCTCGCCGTTGGTCGTCGCCGACCAGCGTTCCCGTTCGCCCACCTCGTAATAGCGCACCGTACCGCCGCGGTTCGCAATCACCACGTCATCGCCGCTCCGTGAGAGTGCTACTGACATAACCGGGGCACCGGTCACCTTCAGCCACCGGATCGAGCCCTTCCGGGTCATGATATAGAGGTTGTCATCCGCCCTTCCGGCAGCGATGATCGATGCATCATCGGCCGTCGACACCGAGCGCACCGTTCCGTGCGTGAACTCGCTCCAGAGCACATTCCCCCTTCTCCCGAAGAAATTGATATCCCCGTTCTCGCTTCCCGTGACGATATATTCCCCGTCCTCCGAGATCGCCACCGACAGCACACGGTCGCCGGCTCTCGCATCAAAGATACGGTCACCCAGAGCTGAGAAGAGAACAAGACGATCCCCTCCCACGGCACACTCGCTGCCGTACCCGGAGACCGCGAGGGAACTCACCGGAGAGCCGGTGGCCTTCTCCCAGCGGATGCCGCCGTCCCGCTTAAAGAAAGAGACATTTCCGTCGGCGTACCCGGCGGCAAAGGCACTTCCCAGCCCCGCGGCCGAGACCGCGGTGACGGGGGACGATGCCGCATGGGACCACAGCACGGTTCCTTCCGCATTATAACAGAACACTTTTCCCGTATCGCTCCCGCACACGATCCGGGAACCGTCGTTCGTGATTGCAACAGAACTGATCTGTCCGCCGGGCGATCGCGTCCGGTATCCTTCTCCATCCAGGCCCGTCGCCGCGGGGATCATGCAGAGTGCTATGATCAGGACGGCCGCATATACCCTCTTCCGGTGCACTGCCATATCACCACTCCGATACGGGGGAGAGTACTCCGCCGGCCCTAAAAAACCTTGCCGCGCCCGTCACCAGGTATGGCAGTAGCCGCGATGAGACGCCGGCTGGCCGTCTATCGTGACCCTCTTTTCCACAGTCACCCGCCCGATCACCCGGGCATCCACTCCCTTCACGGGAAACCGTTCCGGGGGACAGGTAAAGAGGAGCCCGAAGTCACCCCCGCCCGAGAGTGCCATCTCCCGCCCGAGTTCCGGTTCCACGCCTTCGGGCAGCGGAATGGTGTCGGAGACCACGGAAAAACCGCACCCGCACGCCTCGCACAGATCATGGAGAGAGAGGAGGAGGCCGTCCGAAACATCCATCATCGCCGATACTCCCGCACGGCCGAGTGCCAGTCCCTCCCTGACAAGCGGCAGGGGCTCGATGAGGGCCGTGCGATGACCGGGATACCCGAGCAGCCCCGCCTGTGCCCGTCCGGGCGTGCCGACAAGGCAGACAAGGTCGCCGGGACGTGCCCCCGACCGGCGCACAAGATGCGCGGGAGAGACACGGCCAATCCCGGTTGTGACAATCGTCAGCTCCGTGTGGGCATCGGTGTCACCGCCGACGATACCGCACCCGTGTGCGTCCGCGCAGGCGCGTGCGCCCCTGAGGATGCCTTCGAGGCGCTGCCAGCGGTCAAGTCCCGCCGCAATAAGAACCGCTTCGGGAGCCGCACCCATCGCGGCGATATCGGAGAGCGTGACGGCAACCGCCATCCATCCGATCTGGCTGTCGGTCATGCCGGATGGAAAATCGGTGGTTTCGTGGAGCATGTCCGTACTGACGACCAGCAGATCGGCGCCGCAGGCAAGCACCGCACAGTCATCCGCCACCGCGCTGGGACCAAGGACGGCCGTCACCGTGGCGAGCAGCTCCCGGTCATCCATGGCGGCGTACCTCCCGCTCCCGCTCGCTCCGGTATTCCCTGAATATTGATTCGAGCATTTCCGTCTTTTTTTCCCGGCGGTACGCCTCGAAATCGCTCTCCCATCGGAGAAGGGCCTCTTCGAGCCTCACCCGCGGCACGGTGCCGGTCCGTCCCCGGATCCTGAGATCGAGACCGGCTGCCGGGATACAGGGAAGTTCCAGTTCACTGCATGCCAGGAGAAGCTGTCCGTCATGCACCTGTTTTTCCCCGGTGCCGGTGATGATCACACGGATTTTAGCAGAATGAAGGAATTCCAGCACGCTCCGGCCCCACCCGTCGGTCTTTGCCGCTGCAATGATGTCCCCCTCGTTGATCCCGAGATCCTCATCCAGCGACCGCACGGCATCGCGTGTCAGAGAATCCAGCACCTTGACGGGGATATGGTCCCCGTTCATCTGCAGATCTGCAAACCTCTTCAGCCTGCTTACCTGCCGGTGGAGCTTTTTTGACCGTTTCTCCGCCTTCCGGAGCATGTTTTTCTGGCTCCTGATGATTGCGTCCCGCCGTACGACTTCCACATCCCTCCGCATCCGCCCCTCGTCCTCCGACTTCAGGCGGGTGCAGAGGCGTGTCAAACGCTCGATTTCCTCGTCCTTTTTCTTTCCGTCGGCCGAGAGGTCGTCGATATATCCCCGGAGCCGCTTGACGAGACCGTCGAGCTCCATAACCCGTTCGTCCACGGGCGACGGCGGCATCTCCGTCTCCGGAACCGCAGGCGACGCGGGCAGTACCGCCTCCTCCCTGCTGCCCAGGATAAGCTCGAGTGATTTTCCCCGGATGACACCCGCACGGACCTCGTCGAGGTCGATGCCGGGCGGTACCCGCTTGCTGATATTCTGGAACTTGTTCCTGTACTGCCGGTAGGCATCGAGCGCCGCCGAGAGGGCATCGCGTTCATGATCATTGGAAGTGCCGTACGCCTTCGTCAGCTCCCACTTCTCTTCGATCGAGCGGTCCTGTCGCGGCGTGTACGCCACCGCATTGAATGCACGCCGGATCTTCTCGACCGAAAACGGCATCTGGTGCACATCCGAGGCAACAATGAGCGGTTTTCCGACACGGTACAGCTCCTCGATCACATCCGACATCGTCATCTGGCGGGAGCTGATCAGATGCATGAGGTTTCCGTCGAGATCGACGGCGGCAATCCCAATCGTCGTGCCCGGGTCGATGCCCGCGATGAGGTACCGGGGTTTGCCGGACAGGGGCTTGAACCGGATCCGGTCGAGCCGGCGGCCCGAGATCCGCACCTGCACGTCCGTGCCGCGGGAGGAGCGGACCGGCACCATGTCACGGGAGGCAAAGACCCGGAACTGGACGCGTGACGCACCACCGAATGCAGGATACTCTTTTTTTTCGTATTTGAGCCCTGCATCAGAGAGCGCCGATTCAACCTCGCGGCCCTGGCGGAGCACCGCCCCGTGTATCTTTCTGGTATACCGGTTCTGGCTCCACCCGCCCTTCCCGATCGACCGGTGCCGGCTCACGACGATATCGCAGCTGTTTTCAAAGGCGATTACCTCGGCACCGCCGCCGGAGGAGGCGATGAACGCGGCCGCACGGGCTTCCGCATAGGGGTCCGTTTTGCTGACGCTGATGTTATACCGGGCCGCAACCTTCTGGAGAGTCTCCTTCCGCTCCCCGCCGGTTACCTGCACGAGCCGTGTGCCCGGGGGAAGGGCCTGAATAAAGGTGAAGAGATCATGCTGGTCGGCCGCCACCTCCTGCAGGCTGTCCACCGCAAGAATGTCGGGCTCTTCGGCGGCAAGCCTGCGCTGCAGCCGGTAGAGGGAGACCTCGGACTCGGACGTCACGGTCCCCTTCTCCATCGTAATGAGCGCGTATGCGGGCCGGCGTGACCGTGACCGCACGGATCCCCTGATAACGTCAATCCCGAAAATCTTCACCCGATCACCCGGGACAGTGCCTCCTCAACCGGACAGCGTATCCCGTATTTCCGGTGAAAATACATAACGATATTCTCCACATCACGATGGAGAATCTCACCGGCGTTGGGGTGGTCGGACGATATCCACTGGGGCCAGTCGATAATGTAACAGCCACGGGCATCCGCCATCACGTTGTACTCCGAGAGATCGCCGTGGATGATGCCCCGCCGGTATGCCGTGGTGATCTGGTCCAGGATACTCTCCAGTATCTCGGCCGGCGCTTCCAGAATACACCGGTTCAGTGTCGCACCGTCAATAAACGACATGACAACCACGTTCCGGTTTATGTCGACCGGAACGGGGACGTTCACGTCGGGGTGCAGGAGCGTGAGCGCATCGAATTCCCTGCGAGCCGAGTGGCTTGACGCAAATATCCACGGGCAATGCCCCGATTCGGGCATATAGGTACGGTTTCTCCGAACGGTCTGAAACGAGCGCTGGCCGACACGGTGGAATTTCAATGCCACGGGTCCGAACCCGAGCCCCTCGTAGACGACCGCCTCCTTCCCCTCCCCGATCATCGACCCGAGCATCGAGACCGTGCCCCTGCCGGTGAGGGCGAGCAGGGCAAGGGTATCATACCCGGTAAAGACGAGCTGGTACCCGGGATACGGCACCGAACTGCTCTTGAGAAGATCCTGTGACATCAGCCGTCCGAGGCGAAACTTCAGTTCGGTTTCTGAAAAGCCGGTGTTCTGCCTGAGAATGTCAAACGGCACCCACTGGTATCGTTTCATAAGCCGCTCCACTGCATGGAGAACCTTGATATCATACTTATGGAGCCCTCGCACCATATCCGCTGAAACCGGCATAAATCTCTACACATTTTATCAGGGGGGATGATATAAGTTTGATTGGGAAGCATGAAATGCGACAGGTGCAACAGGGATGCGATTGTTTTTCAGCGGTACTCCGGGATGCACCTCTGCAGGCAGCATTTTGTCGCCGATTTCGAGGGGCGGGCAAAGAAGCTGATCCGGAAGCAGCGGTGGATCGAGAGCGGCGATCGGATTGGCGTTGCTCTCAGCGGCGGAAAGGACAGCAGTGCGCTCCTGTATTTTCTCACCACCCTCTTTCGGGATCGGCGCGACGTGGAAATCCGCGCCATTACCATCGACGAGGGCATCTGTGGCTACCGCGATCCGGGGACGGTGCAATCGATTGCCGAATCCATGGGTGTTCTCTGCCACACCGCCTCGTTTTCCGGGGAATACGGCATCACTCTCGATGAGATCGTCCGGCGGAAGGGAGACCGCCTCTCCTGCTCGTATTGCGGCGTCCTCCGCAGGTCGCTCCTGAACCGGGTTGCCCGTGACGAGGGGATCACCCGGATTGCATTCGGCTTCAATCTCGATGATGACGCCCAGTCCGTGCTCATGAACGTTCTCCGCGGAGACGCCGGCCGGCTCGTGCATCAGGGAGAGAAGGCGGACGGATTCATCCCCCGGATCCGCCCGTTCCAGAACCTTCCGGAGCGGGAGGTGGCACTCTACGCCCACCTCCACGTGAAGGGATTCATCGAACGCGGGTGCCCGTATGCGTACAACGCGCTCCGGGCAGATGTGAGAACCATGCTCAATGACTACAGTTACCGCCATCCCGCCACCAAATTCGCACTCGTCAACCTTGGCGAGGAGCTGCCGAAGATGGCAGGGGGCAGCCCGGAGGCAGCCGGGATCTGCCCCGAATGTGGAAATCCCTTCCGGGGTACATGCCGGATCTGCCGGATCCTCGCGGAGGTGAGGCAGGATGCCGGGTAACAACAGGGGATTCCTTGCCGTCCTGCTGCCGGACCGGCGGCTGAGGATATACGTCGGACTCCTGACCATACAGGTCGTCGTCTACACGATCATCATTCATCACACGTTTCCGCTGCTCGAACACCGCCCGATGACGTGGGCGGAGGCACTCTTTTTTGTCGTGGAAACCATCACGACCGTCGGATACGGCGATCTTTTGCCGTTTTCAAGCCAGATCATGTACGCCATCGTCATCTTCATCATGGTGACGGGAGTGTTTACGGTGCTGATGATCGTCCCGGTGATGCTCGCCCCGTACATCACCGCACTCCTCCAGGCCACGCCACCGCACCGCACTCCCCATGAGATGGAGCGGCACGTCGTCATCGTCGGGTACGGCGAACTGACACGGGCACTGATTGAGAGCCTGATGATCATCGACATGCCGATCGTGATCGTTGAAGAGAACCAGGAAAAGGCCCGCGGGGTATTCCGGCGGTACCGGAAGCAGCTCCATGTCGTCTGGGGGGATTACGGCGATCCCGCAACGTGGAGCAATGCATGGGTCGAAAACGCGACGAACATCATTATCGATGAAAAAGAACGCACGACCGCGATGATCATCCTCGGCATCCGGGAAAGGACCACGGGACGCATCATCGCGATCGTCGACGACCTCGGGTTCGACCGGTACCTCCGGTACGCGGGTGCCGAATTCGTGCTCTCGCCCAAGAACTCGACGGGCAAGATCCTCGGGCGCCATGCGGTGCTCCGGCCGGACGTCGATACGATATACGAGGCGATCAGCCTTGACCGGATGAAGATTTCCGAGGATTCGCCGGCAACATCTCTCAAACTGATAAAAGTGCCCATCATGGAGGGGTGCCGGTCGAGCGGAAAAAGTCTCCGCGGGCTTGCCCTGTTCGGGCGGTTCGGCATTGACGTGCTGTTCTTCTGGAAGGCAGGCTCGTTCGTCATGCACCCCTCCGGGGACGACATCATCGACACTTCGACGATGCTGTTTCTCCTCGGCCGTGCCAACGCCCTCAACGAGGTGATCGAAACCGAGTTTCGTGCCGATATGCCGGGAGAGGAGCTGGCGATTATCGCCGGGTACGGGGATGTGGGGAAGGCCGCATACCGGGAACTCACGCAGTCCGGGATCAACTGTATCGTCATCGACAGGAAGCAGCAGGAGATGCCCTTCGTGCAGGGCAACGCCGAAGATGAGCAGGTCCTGCGTGATGCGCATATCGAAGACGCCCGGTTCTGCGTCCTGGCGGTGAACGACGACGACGTGAATATCTTCGCCACCCTGATCGCCCGGAATCAGAACCCGCAGCTCCGTATCCTCGCCCGTGCTAACGAAGCCTCCTCCATTGACAAACTCTATCGTGCAGGTGCCGACTACGTCGCCCTTCTCCCCACCATCGGAGGGCAGGTGGTCGCGGGCATCGTGCTCTCCGACATCGTGCAGGTCCTTCTCGACCTTCCGAACGGCCAGAAGGTGGTGATGAAACATTTCATGAAAACCACTCCCGCAACCGCGGGATGGATCGAACGGAGAAGCGGTGTCCGGGTGATAGGAATCGAGGGGGGGGGACGGTCGGTTATCAGGCCCGGAGCGGAGGAGCCGGTGCAGGCGGGCGATTCGATCATCGCTGTCGGGGATATCAGGGCGCTCCGGCGGTTTATCCGTCTTTTATCAGGGTGATGACGGATATAATGCAAAAACAGGGTGAGGAATCAGATAACGGAAAAATCCGGAAAGCCGCGTGCAGGGTGGTTGAGGCAGGCGAGAATATCGTCACGCCCGATGAGCCCGTAAATCCCGCCGTCGCAAAGAGAGAGAGATGCAGCCGGGGGTGCGGTGCGGAACCGGAGAGGGGGCAGGCCCGAATACGCAGGATTTTTCTTCCAGCCGCTCTGCATGTAATAATATGCGGCGCCCCGTTTTGTTTCGTACGGGCCGTAATCGCTTAAAAATCGAGTGGAAACGATATTTGCCATCACAAAATTCTCATCCGCGGGATTGATGGTGACATGGCCGTACCCCGGCGGCACAAGGATGATATCGCCTTTCTTTGCTTCAACCGCGACGATATCCGCAAGGTTCCGTGTCTGGAGCAGATAGATACCCCGTCCGCCGAGAACTTCATAGAGTTCGGGATACTCTGTTCCGTCGGGGCTCACCGGGTGGTAGTGCCCTTTTGTCTTCACGTATTCGCCACAGATGACGGCGGGCGGGATGACGGTGATGTCAAACCGCAGATCGTGGCGGATAAGCCAGTCCCTGTCTTCGTCCGTCCGGGCGCATGCACGGTACATGAGATAGAGGGAAGAGCGGGTGTCCCGGCATCCCGGGTCTGCGAGCACCCCGCGGATCTCGTCCATGGTCCGTACCTTCGGTTCCGGCAGCGGACCATTCCAGTATGCGTCCATCACTTCTTATGTCGCAGCGACACGACATAATACCCCGCGCCGATGAGACCGACGACGATAATGGCGATCACGACCGGATTCGAGAGGGCCGTCATTGCGCCGCTCTGCGGAACGACGTTCACCACGACCTTCATCGTCTCCGAAATCTGGCTGTTGTCGAGCGCATCCCGGTACCGGATCTCAGAGTCGAGCCCGTAGGATTTTATTGTCGCTGCGGCATCGGTGGTCACGACGAAACGTGCCTTCACCGTTTCGCCGGGAGCGATGTCGCCGAGAAACGCGGTATCGTCATTGCTCGAGAATGGATCAACGGCGCTGATGCGTGCCTGTGCGTTATAGACGGGGGCAGCGCCGCTATTCCGGTAAACAACTTCAATAACGGCCTTTTCCCCGGGCGAGATCTCAGAGGGCGCGGATATGACCTCGAAGTCGATCTTTCCCCCCACCGGGATACCGATGGTTTTCGTATCCGACGTCATCGCATCACCCGCAGCATCTTCGTATTCCATGTAGACGTTGAGCGGATAGAACTCCTCCTCCGCATCGCTCGACACCGCGATCTTGAAGGTGGACTCCGTTGCCGCACTCGATGCAAAATCGCCGATATATACGCTGCTGTCCGTCGGTACAAGGGGGGAATTTCCGTTTCGGGCAATTTTCACAACTGCATGGCGGGCATTTTCAAAGCCGGTATTCATTATCGTGAGCGTGAGGTAGCCTTCGGTTCCCACATTCAGGTACCGTGTCCGGACATCCGTGATATCAAGGGAAACCTCGGACGTCACACGGATGTTTAGGGGTATCTCCACCGTCTTCGAAAGGTACCGGTAGGTTATGGTGTCGGAACCGAACTGGTCCGCGCTCGAGAGGTACGTGTAGTCGATCACCAGAGGGACCGAATAGACACCCGGTGCCGCATCCGCATCGAATTTAACGGTAAACGATACCGTGGTGCTGCTTCCCCCGGTAATGTCGCCCACCATCTGCCGGTCGGTCTTGATGGTAATCGGTGCAGTGCCCTGCTTCATCGTGACGGCAGCAAGTTTCGCCGTATTGGGCTGATCCTCGCTCTCGATGATGGTCGACTGTGCAATCTTCACAAGATTGAGTCCCTGGTTTTCCAGTTTTACCGTGAGCGCGACTTCGGAACCGGGTGAAAATTCGTTCGTGCCCGATATCGACGCAATAAGGTCAGGAGACCCATAGAGATATTTATCTCCGGCCATTGCCGGGACGACGAGCATCCCGGCAACAAGTGCCAGAACAAGATAATGACGGATTTGCATACGATGACCCTTGTTGTTTTTGTTATAACAACATTTATTTCCACGCCGTATATAATGGTATGTGATGGTTGAATCCCCGGAAACTCTTGCGGGTACTATCGAATCACTGAAATCGCTCGGCCTGACAAAATATGAAGCGCTCGTCTATATTGCACTCCTGCAGGCAGAAGGGGCGAGTGCATCGGAGATACACGAGATATCCACCGTTCCGCGTGCATCCGTCTATCCCGTTCTCGATCGCCTCGTCCAGAAGAACCTGGTCACGGTCTCTCATACGACACCACGCAGGTTCAACGCGGCGCCTCCCGGGGAAGGAATCGATCGCATGCTCCGGTACATTGAAGGGGATGCGGAACGGGCGCGCACGGCGCTGATGGAGATCTACCAGAACCGCATATGTCCGGAACGAGGCAGCCAGGAACTTATCTGGACCATCAACGGAGAAGAAACCATAGAGAGCCGTCTCGCGGACCTCATCGCAGGCACGGAACGTTCTCTGGATATCGTGAGCAGCAGTACCTTTCTCGGGCGTATTTTACCCGTTATTCTTTCGAGAATACCCGGAGATGCCGCAATCAGGATTATCACCGACCGGTGGGAGGGAGAGACGCCCGGAAGCGTGGAACTATTTCTGCTCCCCCCGGGCTTTCCTACCCATACCCCTCACCGGAATTTTCCGGAAACCGCGGGTGTTTTTATTATTGACCAGAAGAGCGCCCTTGTAATGATGGGTGGTGAAGACGCAACACCGACGGCGCTCTACTCAGAATCACCGGGTTTCGTGCACTTTTTTACGCGATACTGGGAGTTCATCGCAAACATTTGCCAGAAAGCCCGTCAGTAGTCGGTGATATATCCCATTTCCCCGATGTCGATAAGCCCCTTGAGCGCCATCGTTTGCGCCCGTTTGCCTGTTTCGCGGAATGCAGCAATGGGATTGGTGCCGCCCACCATGGCAATCCCGAAGTATTCCGGGGTGACGGGCACACCGAGAAGAGCGGCATTCGGAACCCCGACATCCAGAACACCGGTGAATCCGCAATCCAGAAGACCGTCGAGGATATCGCCCACGAGTGCTTCGGTCTCCATGTGGCACTCGCGGAGATTGGCGAGAATCGAGCCGTTTCCGCGGTTCATGACTCCCTGCACCGATGTCATTTCCTGGGATATCAGGACCTGGAGCGGATCAATGGTTGTACTTTCATACCTGATGATCGTCGTGAACCGCCGCGGTATCCGATCCTGAATCTCAACAATCCCTCCCCCGACCGGATTGAGCGGGACACCCTTCCGGAGCAGGAGCGCATCGAGCGTGATGCTGCACATGGTCAGGATGCCGGCCATATTCCCGGGAACCGACATGTCCCCCACTGTTTCACCGGGTTGCACGACCCGAAGCCTCTGGCTCACGCACAACCCGGCCCGGCACGCGTCCTTGAGCATACGAAGAAAATCATCCAGATCGCTGTGGTTTATCAGGGATACGTTGTAAATGATGGAACCCTCATCGTCCTCCGGCCGGTACGTTACATTCAGGGCATACTCTTCGATGCGATGATTCACGAATTTCAGAGGGCTGTGCATTAGTACACCTCATGCATCGCAATAGAAAAATTGTTCTATACGCTTGCTCACAACGTATGTGAATGATTCGGGGACGGGCGCGGGAGGCGGTCTGGCAAATTCTTGAGACGGCATCGTTCGATGTCGAAGAAGGGGACGGGCTCATCGACCTCTCAGCTATCAGGGATAATGAGTGCGTGGTCGTACTCTGTTCGGACGACAACGAGGAGATCGCCGCGTTTGATGAAACCCGGTACCAGTTCAGGGCCGGAGATGAGAAAATCGAGTGCATTAAACTGCTCGTCTCCTTCAACGAGCAGGCCGGCACTAAAAATCTCGTCAGGTGGGGCGAAGAGGAGATTTCCGAATATGCGGGGATGGCTGCGGTCGCCGGAATACTCGGGCTGGAGCTCGGGATTGATTTCGGCCGCAGAACGGAGCCGAAGGACGTGCAGCCTGCACCCCCGGGCGTTGCCTCCGGCCCGGAGATCCCCCATCTCCCGGTGAAGGTCACCGGAGAGTATGCCGTGCGGATTTCCGGGGAGCACGGGAAGGCAACCTGCCGCTTCATTCCGCACTGGTTTTACTCGTGGAAGAGCTTCGGGGAGAAGTCATTCCGGGACCGGACGATCAGCTTTGACGCCGGAGAGTCCGGTGCCATCAGTGCAATCAACGGCCTCCCCTCCGATATCGACATCGCAGATATTGTCGAGGAGAGCATCGATGCCGAGGCGGATATCCTGACACCGACCATCCAGCGAAAGGAGGCGGAAGAGCAGATTCTTGAGCAGGTGATCGAATCTCTCACGAAAAACGTGCGCATAAAACAGGAGAGCGGTGACACCATCTCGCTCGAGAATAAGATTATCCGCCCGGACAGGAACAACATCACGATCGATCTCCGCCTGGTCTATGTTCCGGTCTGGCAGATCCGGGGAAAGAAGATTGTCGAGATCAATGCCTTCAACGGCGATATCCTGTGCGAACCGATGGACGATGGCGTGGAAATCATCTGAGCGCGCACCATGATGGTTGTTGTCGGAGGGGGGCCTGCGGGGCGCATCGCGGCGATGCGGCTCGCAGAAGAGGGACAGGAGGTGTGCCTCGTCGACAGCGGAGGCCTCGGCGGACAGTGCCTCCATTTCGGCTGCATGGTGGTCTGTGCGCTCAACGACGTGGCCCGCCACCGCAGGCAGGCGGAAACCCTCGCAGGGCTCGGCATTGTCGATACCGTCCCGGGGGTTTCATTCGGGACGCTTCTGAAGGAAATGGCCTCCATTCAGGCGACGATTCACGGGATTCTCCGGGAAGAGACGAAGCAGGCAGGCGTGACGGTGCTCGCGGAGCGTGAGGCGCGTGTGGACGGGCGGACCGTGACCGCCGGCCGTGAAACGTTCAGACCGGAAGCGGTCCTTGTTGCAACCGGTTCGGCCCCGTATGTTCCGGAGATCGAGGGAATCGGGCTTCCGGGCATTTACACCCCGCACACACTCCATACGATGCCGGACCTGCCGGAAACGGTTGCAATCCTCGGCGGAGGGGTGATGGCAGCCGAGTTTGCATATATATTCGGCGGACTCGGGAGCAGGGTCGAGATGATCTGCAGAAGCGGTTTTTTACCGAATATCGACCCGAAACTCCGCGAAACCGCCCGAAAAGACATAGCTTTCGCGACAATACGGGAGAATACCGCCGTCGATGAATTCAGGGGGACGGGGAAGGTACAGACGGCAGAGCTCCGCTCCGGTGACGGCCGTGAAGAGATCGATGTGGACGCGGTCTTTGTCGCGGCGGGTCTCGTTCCCCGGACGGAGGCGGTATCGGGGCTGGAGAAGGGGCCTCTCGGTGAGATCCGGGTCGATGCCTCCATGCGAACAAGCGTCTCCGGTGTCTGGGCAGCAGGGGATGTGACGGGGCCGCCCTACCTGACGCCGGTTGCACGGCGTGAAGGGCTCGTTGCAGCCGAATCGATGCTCGGCCGGGAGCGGACGATTGACCGTGCCTGGATCCCGCAGTCCATGAGCCTCGGGTACGATTATGCGTTCTCCTCGATGCCCGCGGAGCCGGACGTATCGATTTCCATTCCCGCTCCTGCGGGGCCCGGAACTTTCTGGTCGGTGCCCGCACGGCATACGGGAATGGCGAAGATCCGTTTCCAGCCCGACGGGGGAGGCATCACCGGCATATACGCAGCGGCGCCGGGGGCATCGCTTTCCGCCACCTACCTTGCATTCCTGATGAGGCAGGGGGCCACCATCCATGATTTCCGCGATCTGCTCGAAGTGCATCCCTCCACCGACGGCATCTACTGGCTTCTCCAGCACAGCGCCGACTGGGTCCGGCGGCACCGCCCTTAGGCTTCGGGCCGCACGGGGAAGGCTTTATCTGCCATTCTGACGCCCCTACACTATAGTTATCGCCGGGATGAGGTACCACCATGATCTTTCTGCAGTTCGCGCTGAGGAACCTGCAACGGCACTGGATCCGGTCGCTCCTCTCCATCATCGGAATCATCATCGGTGTAATCGCCATTGCGTCCCTCGCAATCCTCGGCAACAGCATCAACCTCCTTGTCGCCAACGTCATCACGGACGTGGGCGACACGCTCGTGATCAGCCCCCACACCGCTGCTTCGGAGACGTTCGTGGGGGATCCGCGGCAGGCGGTGGACGCTACGATCGGTGCGAATCAGGTGAATGAAATCCGGCGGGCTGCCGGATCACACCGGGTGATACCGGTGCTTATGGGTGCCGAGGTCATCCGGTTCGGAGACGAAGGCGGCAACGCCCAGATCATCGGCCTTGCGACCGACGACATCCCCTTCCTCCTCGATCTCGACAGGGGCCAGTATGTGCGCCAGAACCTCCCCGGCTGTCTCATCGGGTCATTCCTTGCCGATGAGTTCGAACTCGAGCCGGGAAACCGTATTCTCATCGGGGACGAGGAGATCCGTGTCGTCGGCATTCTCCGGGAACGCGGCTATGCCGCCGACATCAATCCCGATTATGCGGTCGTCGTGGCAGAGCCATGGTATAGCGACTATTTTGAAACTGCGGACGAGTACTCGATGGTCATCGTCAAAGTCCGGAGCCTCGGCGAGATCGATGCCGTCAAGGATGCAATTGACTACCAGCTCAATCGAAGGGAAGACACGGTCGACATCATCGACTCACGCGATCTCATCAAGACCTACGAAGAGATCTATGACCAGATGACCATGTTCCTTATCGGGATCGGAGCGATCTCCCTCATTGTCGCGGCAGTGAACATCCTCAACGTCATGTATATCTCCGTCACCGAGAGGATCCACGAGATCGGCATCATGCGGAGCATCGGGACGAACCGCAGGGATGTGCTGCAGATGTTTCTCTTCGAGGCGATTGTGCTCGGCGTTATCGGCAGCATAGTCGGCGGGTTTTTCAGTACTATCGGAGGGTATATCATCAGTGCCGTGGCAATCGAAGCCTTTACTGTCGGGACTACATTCGGTGAGAACGCCACGATCTTCGACTCGACGGCCGTGGCGTATGTTTTTTTTGCCATGGGATTCGGGATAGTCATCAGCGCCCTTTCGGGACTGTATCCGGCGTGGAAGGCGGCGCAGCTGAGTCCGATCGAGGCGTTGCGCCATGAATGAAGGATCGCGTCTGCTCCAGGTTATCCAGAGGCTGGAGCTGTTTTTCTCTCTCGCCATACGAAACTTAAGAAGGCACTATGTCCGGTCGTTTCTTGCCACGGTCGGGATAATCATCGGTGTCATGGCAATCGCTTCGCTGGGCATACTCGGCAACAGCATCACCATGCTCTACGCCGGCCTTGTCTCAGATGTCAGCGATACGGTCCTTGTCACGCCACATCTCGCCGTATCTAGCGGGGACCCGTTCGATCCGCGTAATATGCTGCCTTCGTCGATCTCGGACCGGGATGTCAGCAGGATCCGGAAAGTGGCGGGCACAAACCGCGTCATTCCGATGATCCGCACTGCCGCGGAGATTCAGGTCGGCGATAAAAGAGGATTCGCACTGTTGTACGTCCTGAACGCCGGGGACATCCCGTTTCTGGTCGAACTGGAACGTGGCCTGTATCCCCGGGAAACATCGGCGGGATGCCTTGTTGGCCGCCTGCTCGCAGACGAATACGACATTAATGCAGGAAACAGGATAGAGCTCGGAAACCTGACCCTCAGAGTTGTGGGAATTGCCGAAGAACGGGGAATGGCGATCGATATAAATCCCGATTTCGGCATCATCGTAACTCAGGAGTGGTACTCCGGAATCCATGGTGATGAGAACTACAGCCAGGTCGTGGTGAAACTGCGGGACCTCGGGGAACTGGAGAAAGTAAAAAGCGCCATCGACTTCCAGATGAACAGAAAGGAGGACGTCGTCGATATCACCGATTCAAAAGAGATTCTCGAGATATTTTTCCAGACAATGGATGCGATCAACATCATGCTCCTCGGTATCGGCGCCGTATCGCTCTTCGTCGCCAGTGTCAGCATCCTCAACGTGATGATTATTTCCGTCACCGAACGGACACGGGAGATAGGAATTATCCGGAGCATCGGCACACATCGCCGGGAGGTGATGCTCATATTCCTGTTCGAAGCGTTTATCCTCGGTATCGTGGGAAGCATCATCGGGGGCATATTCAGTGCGGGCGTCGGGTACGTCGTCAGCATCTCGGTAACCGAGTCGCTCTTCGGATCCTTCGGCGGTATGGGCACTCAGTCGACAGTGCTTGATGCGACGGCGATCTCCTATATCATCTTCGGCATGATCTTCGGCGCCGTGACGAGCATGATTGCGGGCCTCTACCCGGCATGGAAAGCCGCAGCTCTCAATCCCATCGAAGCGCTCAGGTACGAGTGAAAAAAAAGCAGCCGGATTATGGTTTCCGGCAGAGACGCATTCCGATCAGGGTTGCGGCACAGGCCGTCCAGAAAACCGGAGCGGCCTGCGTGGGGGACGGGGCTTCGGTAGGGGACGGCAGGGGAGTTGTTACGGGTACGGGTGTCACTAGTGCGGGAAGCGGTGTTTCGGTGGGCTCTGCCGTCGTGACAGGGGGAGGCGGCGCGGGTGACGGAGTCTCTGTCGTGGCCACAGTAATACCCACATCGGTACGTTTTCCAACGGAAAACGTAATCCGATTGGAATCGTCTGCATTGTCTGCAAACACCTGCGGAGCGTTCCAGCGGGCCTGAACCGAGTAGGTTCCCGCTTCAAGCCCCGAAAGGGAAATCGCGCCCGGCATACCGGGATCGTCCGAATACACCACCGCCGCCTTCAGAGGAATTCCCGTAAAATCGACCCCCTTCACCCGGGTCGTTTCTGCACCTCCGGGTGTCGTGACAACGATATCAACCGTCGCGTAGTACGTTGAGCCGACCCGGTACGCACTGCCCACATATGGGGAGGTGATCCGGAATGCAATCGGCGTTCCTTCGGGAAGGGAGAGGCCCTCCACCGTTTCCCCATGATAGGGCGACGCGAGAGTAACTCCCAGAATGAGTTCGGGTTTCCATACGATGACGGATTGCGTCGCCCCGTCAGCCGGTGTATAACCATAATAGACAGCGGGGTTGGCATCGATGAGTTCCGAGATGACGTCGAAATCCGTGTCATCGACAATGGGCAATTGCGACAGGAGGGAACGTGCCGGGTCGTCGTCGGCATACCGGCGGAGTTCCGTCAGGGGTGTATTGGACACCGGATCGCGAAGCCCTGTCAGGTTGAGCCCCGTCTCATAGAGAAACATCGTATCTCCCGGCCCGATATCGTTTATACCGGGGCCGCGTGCGCCGGCAGGTGCCGCAATAATCTGCAGTACGCACCACGCAATCACGAGGCTGCAGAAAACGGATGAAATCCGCATTCTTTCGCCTCCTCCCTCCCCGCCATGTCCTGATGAGCCGCCGATCGCCGTCACACGCTGCCACCGCCCCGGGCTGTTACGAAAAATCACAGGATCTTTGCCCCGGCATTCGGCCCGGGGGCGCATTCGAAGACACCGGTAATCTTCATGATGAGAAGGCCCTTCGCCGGCGCTTTTGCCATCTTTGCCCGCACGGTCTGCTGCATCTTCTCAAAGTCGGGGCCGCTCGTCTGGATGGTAATCTCGCCTTTAATCTGGTAGCATCCCTTCGTCTCGGGGCCCCAGACAAAAATCGCAATCTTCGGGTTTTCCCGGACATTTGCAATCGTTTTCAGCATAAAATTGTCGGCAATCCATATTGTTTCGTCATCGACAAGTTCCAGGAATCCGATAGGCACGACGTTGGGCCATCCGTCCTTCGAGGCGGTTGCCACCGGAAATGCCTTGATCGTCGCCATCGCCTTCTTTATATCTTCGGTCAGTGTAACCATCGCAGATATCACCACACGAAGAATACTCCCGGCACCCAATAAAATTACCGCCTGATGAGAACACCGCTTCATCGTCCCGGGCACGCAGGTGCCAGTATTATCGACGCAAACCATAGTATCTCCCCGTTTTATATGAGCAGCCTCTCCCGGCAGCACCGCATCCCTTTTTTCGGGGCGACCGCAACAAACAACACCGACCAGAACATACAATTACTTTACATTCGTTTTCGTATCAGGTGACATGACGTGGCAGAAGGCGCGGGTCTGACGTATTCCAGGAATGATATTGTAACTGAGGCAATTCTCGGCATTGTTATCATTACGCTCGTCATAGCGGAGATCGTTCTCTTTGTCATCTCTGACAATCTCACCATCATCCTCACCCATTTCTTCTATTTTCCGGTCGTCCTCGCCGCATTCCATTACCCGAGAAGGGGCGTCATTATTGCGACGATAATCAGTTTCATCTACCTCGGCGTCTCCTGGTATGTCAGCTCTCCCGGGATGCCGCTCCTGACGGCCACCATGCAGTTCTATGTATTTGTCAGCGTCGGCATTCTGGTTTCATCCCTCTCGGCGACAATGAGGATGAACGAGCTGAAATACCGGAGCGTATTCGATAGTTCCGGGAGCTGCATCTGCCTCATCAATGCGGTGAAGGGCACGCTGATCGAATCCAACAACAAGTGTCAGCCGTTTTTCGATGGCCTCAATGAGAAAAAAGCCGGGTGGTCGCTCTTCGATTACTGGGAGAATGTCGAGGAGCGTGCGACGTTTTTCCGGAGGCTCGCTGAGGAAGGAGCGGTGAGCGACCAGGAGGCAACCATCACCAGATCCGACGGGAACCGGGTCAGCTGCCTTGTCTCGGGCGGTTTGCTCCCGGAAGATACCGTGATTCTCATCCTGACCGACATCACCGTCAGGAAACATGCGGAGGATGCGCTCCGCGAGAGCGAACAGCGGTTTCGCCAGCTCGCCGACCTGCTGCCGCAGGCTGTCTTCGAACTCGACGTAAACAGGAAGATCACATTCGCGAATAAAAGCGGCATCGAAATGTTCGGCTATACTGCCGACGACGTGGCGAAGGGCGCAAACGCCGACCAGATCATTGCTGACCGGGACAGGCAGCGGATGCATGATAATTTCGCACGGCGCATTCGCGGGGATGCGATGCCGGCGGGCATCGAATATACGGCACTCCGGAAGGACGGGAGCACGTTTCCGGCAGTCATGTATGCGTCTCCCATCCGGAAAAACGATGTAACGATCGGATTCCGGGGCATCTTCGTGGACATCTCGGAGCGAAAATCGCTTGAAAACGCGCTGGAATTGAGAAACAGCCAGCTTTCGATTATTAATACAATTATCAGGGCAGCGACGTCATCATGCGAACCTCATGCATTTTTAACCTTCTCACTCGCCCGGATTCTCGAAATGCTGGATTTCGATGCCGGGGCAATCTATCTCATTGATAGCGAAACACATGAAGCGGGCCTGATAACGGTTCAGGGACTCACCGACGAGGAGAAGACCGAGTTTAACCGCTCCCTCCAGAAACTGCAGACCGACATTCAACCCTACAACGCGTACTTCATCCGGTCGCAATCCGTTTTTTCCGAGATAACCGAAACGGATGACGAATTATCATCGGCAAGTTCACTCAGGATATTCGCCCGGAAAATAGGCATGACGGTGTTTGCGGCTATTCCGCTTACAACAGAGGAACGGACGGTCGGGGTGATGTTCATCGCCAGCAGGCATCGTGCACAGTTTTCTGATGAAGAGAAGGCGATGATCGTCAGCCTCGGCCGCGAACTTGCCAGTGCCATCCTCCACAACATACTCAGGAAAGAACTGGAGCAGTCCAATGCGGAAGCAAACCTCTTTCTCGACATCATGGCCCATGACATCAATAATATCAATACGATATCTCTCGGGTATGCGGAAATCCTAGCCGGACTGAAACCGGAAGGTGCCCAGTCGGAGTATATTCACAGGATCCTCTCGAGTGTGCGGCAGAGTGCCAGCATCATCGATAATGTTTCGACGATACGGAAAATACGCGAAACATCAAAGAAACTCCGCCCGGTACCGCTCGATGATATCATCAGAGCGGACATGAAGAACTTTTCAGATGTGCATATCGACTTTACTCCCTCGGGTGCAGTCGTATACGCAAACGAACTCCTCTCGGAGGTGTTCACGAACCTCATCAGCAACAGCAGAAAATTCGGCGGTAATGATGTGAGGATTGCCATCGGCGTTGAAGAGGAGGACGGACGGGTTGTTGTCAGCGTCTCCGACACGGGGCCGGGCATGCCCGACAAATCACGGATCTTCAACCGGTTCGAAACCGGCAACAGCAGCAGGAGCGGCAAGGGGCTCGGCCTGTCGATCTGCAGGATGCTGATCGAGAGTTACGGCGGCCGCATCTGGGTTGAGGACCGGATTCCCGGGCACTCCGACGAGGGATTGACAATCCGGTTTACCCTGAAGAAACAACCGGATAGCGGTGCGGGTTCCGGGGGGGAAAGCGGGGAAAATCCCGGAGAAGGATAGGAACAGGATTCTGCCGGATCGGGACGATGCGGGCTTTCAGCCGGCTGCAGTAAATCCACCCGGAGCATCATCCGTTCTCACGGGCGATCTGCTCGTCTATCCAGCCGGAGACGAGGTCCCTGACCTCCGGCAGCGTCATCGACGCGGTGACGCGTCCCTTTAAAAACACTTCGAGATCGCAGAGAATGGGGTTGATAATCCGCTCCATAATCTCTATCGCCTCCGCTTCCCCACCGTCACCCCCGGGAGAGAGCGCCTGACGCCGTCGCTCCACAAGCAGGAGAAGGTGATCCAGCTCTCCCGTGCCTTCGATAATCGTTTCCAGATTCATCCCCCATGGTGTTGCCGTGCGAGTACCCTCCTTTCTCTGGAAAGATACCGGCTCCATCGGATGAATAGATGCCGGTTTTCCGGGACGGGAACGGTCAGAGAATCAGGCCGTCTCCCGGTCCGGCGCAGGGGATCAGAGCATGAGCGGCTCGAACTGCTCTCGTCCCACCTTTCCGTACTCCCCGGTAATCTTCGGATCGCTGCCACAAACCGGACACGTGTAATCGGCGGGAAGATCTTCAAATGCCGTGCCGGGCGGTATGCCATGGTTCGGTTCACCGCGCTTTTTATCGTAGATATAACCGCATACTTTGCACCGGTACATCGTCGGCTGCCAGGGTTCGAATCCCCATTTGCCAATCGCACCCTTGCCTTTCGCTCCGCAGACAGGGCAGACGTAATCCTCCGGCAGATCTTCAAATGCGGTGCCCGCAGGAATGCCCCGGTGCGGCTCCCCGACAAGGGGCGAATAGACGTATTCGCAGTACCGGCATTTGTAGCGCTGTATCTTTTTCATTCTCATCACTCCTCTGCCGCCACTCCGGGGCGGAGTCCTCGGATAACCCCGGTGCGGTAATCAGGGATGGACAGCAGGATTATATGATGCTTCGTACACTCCCGGCATTCCGGCGAACCCGCCTCCCTATTTTATAGTCTCATTACGGTACCTGTACATACGAACCCGCGAAAAGGTAGGTGCAATGGATATCCTCGCAAACATTCTCGGCCAGGGAAAAAATCCGAATCCCTGGATTCAGAAAGGGAACGCCTCTCTCGAAAAGGGGCGGTATGACGAAGCGGTGAAACATTTTGATAAGGCGCTTGAAATCAGTCCTGAGGATGGATGGCTGTTTTATCTGGCGGGAACCGCACGGGAAAACCTCTTTTTATACGATGACGCCGCACTCCTGTATGATCAGGCAGCCCGGCTGAATCCCGATCTGACGATTCTCCGCGCACTCGCACGTATGCAGATGCGCCTCGGCCGGGCGAATGACGCGATTACGGTGCTGGACCGCATTCTGGCGGCAGAGCCGGATGATGTTTCCGCCCTGTTCACGAAGGGGGAATGCCTCGATCAGGCAGGATTCTGGGGCGAGGCGGCAGGCTGCTTTGAGCGGGTCCTCGCGCACGATCCCGAAAATCCTTTGCTCCTCGACCGCCTCGCTTCACTCTGTTTACGTGCGGGGCGTAATGAGGACGCAATCAGGCATACCGCGGAGATCCTGAAAAATCATCCCGAAAATCCCGTCCTCCTTGCCGAAAAAGGACTGGGCCTGGAGCGTCAGGGATCGTTTACCGAAGCCGCCGGGGCATTCGAGGGAGCGGTGGCCCGGAACCCGGACGATATCGGATCGCACTATCGGCTTGCGCAGATCTACCTGATGGCAGGCAGGTTCGGAGATGCGGCACGCTGTTTCGAGGCCGTTGCCGTTCACCACCCCGAGCAGTCGGCTGCCCGGCTGGAGCGCGGCCTCGCCCTGTTCTGGAAGGGAGAGTATCCACATGCAGATGCCGCATTCGAAACGGTGATTAAGGCGGATCCCAACAATCCCGTTGCCAGGTTCATGATGGGCATTGCTGCGGTACTGTCGGGAGACCTAGAGAGAAGTTGCGAAGCGTTCGATCACCTGCTCAGACAGGATCAGACCAATACGACGGCATGGTACTATCGGGGACTGTCGCTCTTCCTTGCGGGGAGGTACGAGCAGGCGCTCGAGAGTTTTGGGCACGCGAAAGAACGGACGGGTCGTGCCGGCATGAGCTGGATCGGCGGTGACACGGATTTCACCCTGTTTTCCCGGGATGATGAGAAACGCGGTGCGGCACCTGCACCGGGGGAGGCGGACGTCAGCGAACAGGCCATCAGGGGATTCGAGGCGTTTGCACTGTACCACCTGGGGAAATACGACGAAGCGCTCAAACGGCTGAAGCGCATTACCGATGCCGGCCCCGAAAACACCATGCTGCTTCGCCTGCGGGCGTCCGCTCACCTGCATCTCGGCCAGTACCATGCTGCATCCGAAGCGTTTTCTGCGCTTCTCCGTGTGGTACCGGACGACCGGGAAGCACTTTCCGGGGCTGCATCGGCCCTCGCACATGAGGGCGACATCAGCAGGGCAGCCGGAATCTACCGGCACATCCTCGATGCCGATCCGACGGACGCGGCGGCACGCCTTGCATATGCACGGGCACTCATAATTTCAGGAGAGGAAAGCGATGCAGCCCGCGAATTTTTCACGGTTCTGGAACAGCGCCCCGGCGATACACAGACGCTGTACGAGCTCGGGGATCTCCTCCTCGACCTCGGCAGAGAGGATGAGGCCGGTTCATGCTTTCACCGGTATCTCGAACGAAAACCGGATGATGTCGGGGCACTGCTTCGGTATGCGCTGGCACATGAACGCCGCGGTGCCTACCGGGAGGCTCTTGAGGCACTCGACCGGATTCATGTGCGGGCCCCGGAAAACCGGGCGGCTCTGCTGGCCCGGTACCGGATAACCGGAAAAATGGGCGATCCGAACCTGTCCGCAGCAGCAGCACGCGATCTCATCTCAGCAGGCCTTACACTGCCCGGAATACGACGTTCACTCGGCCATTCCCTGCTGGCACTCGGGAATTACAGGGAAGCGGCAGAGATATTCTCCTGCGGCACGGCCGGGCGGCAGGCAGATGCGGACTGCTGGGTGGCGCTGGGGATGATCATGTCGCAGATGGGCGATCGTGACGAAGCAATCCGGTGCTACACCGAAGCAGTCAGGGAAAAACCGGAGGTCCCGGGCGGATGGGCGTCTCTGGCCGATCTCGCGTATGCAGCCGGCAGGAACAAGCAGGCCGTCGAATACGCGGACCGGGCACTGGACCTCGATCCGGAGGATATCAGGGCAATCCGGGTCAGGGCACGGGCACTGCTGGCTTCCGGGAAATATGCGGACGCCACCGCTTCATACGACACCTATCTACTCCAAACACCTGACGATGCCGATGCCCGGAAGGAGGCGGCGCACGCACTGCTCCGTGCCGGACGGACCGAGGAGGCGGTCACCCGGTTTGCGGAGGCGCTCGAAACGGACAGCCACGATCCGGGGAGCCGGATGATGCTCGGGGCGGCACTCACGACCCTTGGCCGGTACGACGATGCCCTGGAGGCGTTTTCGGAAGTGCTCGCGTCGGATCCCGGCCATCGGGAGGCACGGGTGAAAAAAGCCGAAATGCTCGCACGGCTGGGCAGGATCCCCGAAGCGTCGGATGCGTACCGGGCGGTGCTTGAGGTGGATTCCGGGAATGTGGCCGCACGCCAGGCGCTGATCTCCCTCCTCGAACAGCAGGGACAGACCGGTGAAGCGCTCTCCCGCTATCCCGCCCTCCTCGAACAGCAGGGTGAAAATTGCGACACGCTCTTCGAATACGCCCTCGCCCTGAGTCGCCATGCGGATTACCGTGAGGCTGCCGACGTGACCAAGCGCATTCTTTCGCGAAAGCCCGACCATAATGCCGCACAGGTCCTGCTCGCAAGCCTGCTCTGGAAAACCGGGCGGTTCGAGGATGCGCTCCTTGCCTATGACAGGATACTTCGGACTCGAAACGACGATGCTTTCCTCTGGGGGGCCCGCGGCGTGCTTCTTGACGATATGGGACGTTATTCGGATGCAATCAAATCGTTCGACCGGGCAATCGAACGTGGCGGCGAGGACCCCGATATGCTGTACCGGAAAGGGGTTGCTCTTGTACGGCAGGGGCGGTACGAGCCGGCCTGCGTGCTCTTCGACCGGATGCTCGATGCGGTGCCGGATCATTCACTCGGCTGGTATCACAAGGGAATGGCGCTGCACCGTCTCGGGCGGTTTTCTGAAGCTGCGGTGTGTCTGCAGAATGCCGCCCGGTACGCGGAAACGGCAACGGGAGAGGATGACTAAGGTGAGAAACGGATGATTCGGTTCTTCCTGATCAGAGATAATCCACCCGCAATTCCTTTTTTGCGAGCATAATAATGTTTTGAAAAACGTCGGGATCTGATTCTCTCCACTCCGGCAGGTACTCCGTTACTTCGATGGACAATACCTGCTGAAATAGCGAATCAAATTCCTGTGATGCCTGACGTCGATGTTCCCGAGACAGCTTCACTGGTTCACCCTCCCATGATCCCGGCCAATCCGCACGGAGTGGGAAAAAATCAATTTTTCCTGAAATCCGGGACCTGCCAATATCTCGGTATATCCGTTTCTCTTCTCGATGACAAAACGTGCCGGATATATTCCACGCTTAATAAAATGTAGGTTAAACGGCATATAACGATATGCAAGGCACATATGATATTCACCGTGGGATATCCATGAATATCCGCAATTTTTGGCCTTTTTAAAAAATAGAAAACTATCGGGATTGAATTATAAATTTTACCCTGATTATAATCTCAATCCGCATTCCATTACCAGAAAAGCCGTTTTGATGCCTCAAGTGCCGAAACTGCGGGCAGGGGTTTTCCGGTCAGAAATTCGATGCAGGCCCCCCCTCCGGTTGAAATATGGGTAAAACGGTCTTCAATACCGATCTTTTCGGTGACTGCAGCCGTATGCCCGCCGCCCACGACGGAGAAACCTGCCTCGCTCGCCGCCCGCAACAGCTCGAGTGTTCCGATCGAGAAGTGTGCGTCCTCAAAGACTCCCGCCGGACCATTGAATACCACAGTTCCCGCGGCACGGAGAACTGCCACAGTCGGGAAAACAGCATCCATCCCCAGATCCATGACAGGTTTATCCGGGGGGATGGCATCCACCGCGTGCTCGACCCGCACGTTCCCGTCCCTGACCGCCACATGGGAGGGCATGAGAATGGCGTCGCGGAACCGGTCAAGCAAATCCCGTGCCTTCGCGATTTCCCCTGCATATCCAAGCTGTTCGACGAGCTGGGAGGAGGGGGCGCCGATGTCATACCCGGCGGCCATGAGAAAGATGTTTGCGACCACACCGACCACGACAACACGGTCAGCGATGCCGTTTTCAAGCACGTTTCGAGCTACGTCTATCGAATCGTCCACCTTGGTCCCTCCCAGCACGAAGACAACCGGTTTCGGAGCTCCCGTAATGACACGGGAGAGCGTCTCGACTTCCCGCTGCATCAGAAGGCCCGCGACCGATCGGATCGCAAGCGGGATCCCGACCATGGAAGGCTGTGAGCGGTGTGCCGTCCCGAAAGCATCGTTGACGTAGATATCCGCCATCTGCACGATTTTCCGGACGAAAAGCGTATTTTTAGCATCTTCGGGCCGGAGTTTCAGGTTCTCCTCGGCGTTGAACCGAACGTTTTCGAGCATGAGCACGTCACCCGGCTCCATGGTTCGCACCGCGTCGCGGGCGCATTTCCCGAAGATGTCATCAACGTACCGCACCGGCCGGGAGAGAAGCCGCCCGAGGATCTCCGCATGCGCCTCCAGCGTCGTAAAATCCTTCTTCCCGGGGCGGCTCTGGTGCGTGAGAATGACGCATTTCGCATCCTCCAGCGCCTGAATGGTCGGCACATGCTCCCGAAACCGTTTGTCGTCAAGAATCGTGCTGGATACCGGGTCTATCGGCGAATTGAAGTCAACCCGCAAGAGTGCCGTCTTGCGGGAAAGATCCACATCATTCAGTGTTAAAAATGCCATGCCACGACCAGCTCCGGTGGATAAATCGTTCCTTATCCTGTATGTTGTGCCCGGCATGTGATGAAGTTTGGGTTTATTTCCGCCGGGGGAGACGGTACCCCCAACCCGGACCCCCGCACGGATACGGGCAGGCCGCGGGACCCGCCCGTGGTTTTACTCGTCGGGGCTCGTGTCAAATACCTTCACGATCCGGATCGGTCTCCCCGTCTCCTCCTCGTACCACTCCCGCTCACGGTTCGCCTCCCTGAGTGTTCGGACATAATGGCGCAGCTGCACGCCGGTCTCCGCGTCTACCAGCCGGATCTTGCTCACGGTTTCACCGTGTTCATCGTTGTACTGCTGATGCAAAATGATTTCCCACAAACCTTCCAGGTATCTGTCCTGACCCGGACGAGCGGCCTCCCGAAGATTCTGTGACCGGAGGTGCCGGGAACGCTCATCGGTAAGGGTGCCTGATCCGCGGCTACCTTTCTGCCAGGGAGGGTCGGGCAAAGCCGGAAACACTTCCCCGGGGAAGACTGCACAACCCTATCCCTTCCGGAATACTATAGAATGATGACCATGCCAGTTGACAGGATTCCGATCGGGAGATTCTCCGAAGTGACACGTCTCTCGAAAAAGGCATTATACTGCTACGAGAAGAAAGGGCTTCTTGTACCTGTTGAAAGAGACCTCTGCACCGGCTACCGGTATTATACCCCTCAACAGATCGAACGGGGTATCTGGATCGGCAGCCTTACGAACCTGGGATTCTCGCTGGATGACACGGCGATGATTCTTGACGCCCGCGACCGGGACAGCGCTTCCGTAGAGGCACTTATGAAGGGCCGGTTACATGAAACCCGGGATGAAATCAGTCGTCTGACCAGGGTCGAGCGGATCCTATCATCCGATGATCCGCTGAAGGAGTTGTTCACGGTGGAACTCGAAAACCTGACAATAAAAGAAATACCCCCTATCAGGGCAATGACGATCCGGGGTGAGGGGCCGTATGGCGAGGTGCTGGCATCGCTGATCGAACAGATCTGCAGGGAGGCATTTAGCCCCGAAAACCTGCAGAACAACGTGAAAGCCACCGGCCCCGTTTCCTCGGTCTATATCGGCGAGAACTGTGACGAAACGGGAGGGCTTGTCGAGGTCGCCCTGCCTGTTTCGGGAAACGTGACCATAACAACCCCGGCAATCACTATCAGGACCCTTCCCGCCGTTACTGCCGTGACGGTGATATACAGGGGCCCGTACGGCAACCTCGGTATGGCACACCAGAAAGTGTTTGAATATCTGCAGGAAAATCACCTCACATGGACAGGACCCGCCCGGGAGCTGTACCTGAACGACCCGGCCGACGTCCCGGAGAAGGACCTGTTAACCGAGATACAGTACCCTATCAGTAAGGAGACCTGAATGCCGCCCTTTTTTTGAGAAAAACCGCTTACCCGGACATGCCCTCCCTCCGACACTACAATATACCACGGCAGCCTATACCTCGAATACGGTATGTCATCGTCAGAGGAGATAATCGAGCTCTGCAAACTGGAGCACACAGCGCTCCGGCGGGAACTGAACCAGCTGAAATGGTGCGAGATCCAGTTCTTCACCTTTGCGATAACGGCAACGATCGTTGTCCTGGGCCTGATTTTTAAAAACAGCAGCGACCTGAATCTGCACTATCTCGAGAACAACGCAGTATGCCTCATCTCCCTCGTGCCTCTCCTGTTCCTTATCCCGTCGCTCTGGATATTTCTCGATACGGCAAAAACGATCTCACGCATCGTCGGATACCATTTCTGGCTCGAAGACATACTCCTCGGAAGAACCGCCCCCGATGCGATCCGTTTCCACGGATGGGAAACGGCGCTCACCATTCTCCGGGAAAATGTACGGTACCTCGAGCACGCCCGCGACAGTCCCGGCGAAAGCAGCATGATTCAGGCAATTCTCGGGGACTTAAAAGAGTATAATAAAAATTTTCTGCTGCTGAAAACGTCGAACCTCGCGGTGTTCTTAAGTATCCGGGGATTTCTCGTTGCCGTGTACGTCACGTTCGTCGCATTTATCGCCCTGTGTTCGTTTCCGTTTGCGTATTTTGCCTGCCGGAACGGGCTCGCCATCTTTTCGCAGTACAACCTCTTCAATGCAGTCGGGTGTGCCGTTGTCATCTTTGCATTCTTTACCATATTCTGGGAATTTGCCACCCTGAAGCACCTGATTTTCGGGAAATTTTCCGACAGGGCCAACCGGATCAAATGGAGAATCGCGTTTGAAAAACCGTAACGCTCCTCTTCCGGATTTCGCGTGGTGAGAGGGGCTATCCGGTCATTTTACGTAAAAAGCGAATGCCTGATAACCATCGCTCTGTGTTCCGCATGACACGTGGTTTTACGACAGAAGAGGGGGAGCTTAAAAAAAATAATTCTGATCGGGCTTATGCCTTCGCAGACTTCGCCTTGATCTTCTTGAGCCGGAAGAGCTCTTCCCGCTCCATCTCGTCGAGCCGCATCTTGATGAAGTTGCTGGCTTCCGTGAGTTCGGGGATGACCTTGAACTCGAGCGCGTTGACACGACGCTTCGTGTGCTCGATTTCGTCGAGCAGGCGCTTCATGGTCGTTTCGATCTCGGCCGCCTTGATGATCTCCTCGACCAGTTCCTCAAACGCCGTCGCCGTCTCGTCGATGACCGCCGAGGTGCCCAGAAGGCCGTATCCCCGCTCGCTGAGGTCCTTTCGCACGCGGGTCGATTCAATCTCCGGGACCACAACGCCCATGATGTTCTTCTGATTCAGCGTGATCTCCGGGGTCTCCTTCACCGACATCGCGGCTGCTTTGACCCCGATTGCGCCTTCGAAGGTGTTTGCGATCGCGATCATCTCGACAGCCCGGTCATATCGTTCCTGCATGGCCCCCCGGCTGTCTTTCGCCTCCTCCAGCACCTTGAAGAACTCAAGGATCAGTCCGTCGCGCTTCATTTTCAGAATGTTGTACCCGCGTTCCGAGAGCTTGATCCTCTTCTTGAGACCAATCAGCTCGGACCGCGTCGGTTTTACATCTTTCAGCGCCATCGGATCCTCACGCCTCCGGTATTGCCGCCTTTCTGTACTTCGGGTGGTACTTGTGGATCAGGTCACGGTCGATACGCACCAGCTGCTCCTCGGGCAGTGTCGACAGGAGCTCCCAGCCGAGATCGAGTGATTCCTGGATCGACCGGTCCTCGTTGTGCCCCTGCCGGACGAAACGGCCCTCGAAGAGGTCCGCAAATTCGAGGAAGAGACGGTCACGCTCGGAGAGCGCGTCCTTTCCGACGATTGCCACAAGGCCACGGAGATCGTTGCCTTCCGCATAGCCCGCGTAGAGCTGGTCGGAGACCTTCTTGTGGTCTTCGCGGGTATACCCTTCGCCGATGCCGAGGTTCATCAGCCGCGAGAGGGAGGGAAGCACGTTGATCGGCGGGTAGATACCCTTGCGGTGCAGTTCACGGTTGACCACGATCTGGCCTTCCGTGATATACCCGGAGAGGTCGGGGATCGGATGGGTGATATCGTCACCGGGCATCGTCAGGATCGAGAGCTGTGTGACTGATCCCTTCTTGCCCTTGATGATGCCGGCACGCTCGTAGATCGACGCGAGGTCGGTGTACATGTATCCCGGATACCCGCGACGGCCCGGCACTTCCTCACGTGCCGCACCGATCTGCCGCAGCGCTTCGCAGTAATTGGTCATGTCCGTCAGGATGACAAGCACATGGTACCCGAGTTCGAATGCAAGGTATTCGGCAGTCGTAAGTGCGAGACGCGGGGTGATGATACGTTCGACCGCAGGATCGTCGGCGAGGTTGAGGAACACGACCGCGTGCTCGAGCGCTCCCGTGCGCTCGAAGTCGGCCATAAACTGGTTCTCCTCTTCCTTCGTAATGCCCATCGCGGCAAAGACCACCGCAAACTCCTCCTCGCTGCCGGGCACTTTCGCCTGGCGGGCGATCTGGAGAGCGATCTCGTTGTGCGGAAGACCGGACCCCGAGAAGATCGGGAGCTTCTGTCCCCGGACGAGCGTGTTCGTTGCGTCGATGGTCGAGATGCCGGTCTGGATGAACTGGTCGGGGGACGACCGGGCATAGGGATTGATTGCAGCTCCGATGACGTCGATACGCTTCTCGGGCACGATGTCGGGCCCACCGTCCTTCGGCTTGCCGCCGCCGGAGAGGATACGGCCGAGCATCTCGCGTCCCACGGGCATCTTGATCGTCTCGCCGGTAAACCGGATGCCGCTGTCCCTTCCGATACCGCGGGTATCTTCAAAGACCTGCACGACGACGATCTCGTCGCTCGTGTCAAGCACCTGGCCGCGCTTCATCGTCCCGTCCGCCTGCACGATATTGACCAGTTCGCCGTACGCAACCGGCTCCGTCTTTTCGACGAAGAGCAGAGGTCCTGCAACCTGGGTAATCGTTCTGTACTCTTTCATGCTTCAGGCCTCCCTCAATGCCTTGAATTCGGCTTCCATGTTCACGACGATCTTTTCAAGGTCAGCCTTGTAGTCCTTCGTGAACTTTATCTGCGGCATGTCGTTCTTCGCCTTGATGCCGATGACCTGTGCCGTCGGCACGCCCACTTTCTGGGCGCCGTAGGCAAGGGTGGCGAACGTGCGGATCGTCTTCAGGATATCGTACTGCTTCTCCATGTCACAGAACGTATCCACCGGATCGAAGGCATTCTGCTGAAGGAAGATCTCACGGAGCATGCGTGCCACCTCGATGGTTACCTGCTCCTCGTCAGGGAGGGCGTCGGAGCCCACCAGCTGCACGATCTCCTGCAGCTCCGACTCTTTCTGGAGCACTTCCATCGCCCATGACCGGACGATGTTCCACTCGGGCGAGACGTTCTCGTCATACCAGTCGTGGAGTGTGTCGAGATAGAGAGAGTACGAGTCGAGCCAGTTGATGGCCGGGAAGTGGCGCCGTTGCGAGAGCTTCGCGTCAAGTGCCCAGAAGACCTTCACGATACGGAGCGTATTCTGCGTAACAGGCTCGGAGAAGTCACCGCCCGGCGGGGAGACAGCCCCGATGACCGTCACGGATCCCGATTCGCCGTTCAGGGCCTCGACACGTCCCGCACGCTCGTAGAACTCGGAGAGACGGGCGGCAAGGTACGCAGGGTACCCCTCTTCGCCGGGCATCTCCTCAAGACGGGACGAGATCTCACGCATTGCCTCGGCCCACCGCGATGTGGAGTCTGCCATGAGCGATACATCATAGCCCATGTCACGGAAGTACTCGGCGATCGTAATACCGGTATATACCGATGCCTCACGGGCCGCAACCGGCATATTGGAGGTGTTGGCGATCAGCACCGTCCGCTCCATGAGCGGTTTGCCGGTCTTCGGGTCCTCAAGCTCAGGGAACTCGGTCAGCACTTCGGTCATCTCGTTGCCGCGTTCACCGCAACCGATATAGACCACGATCTCAGCGTCGGACCACTTGGCAAGCGCCTGCTGCGTTACCGTCTTACCGCTCCCGAAGGGGCCCGGAATGGCTGCAGTGCCGCCCTTCGCAATCGGGAAGAGGCCGTCGAGAATACGCTGCCCCGTGATGAGGGGGATATCAGGGTTCTTCTTCTCGGTGACGGGGCGGGGCACCCGGACGGGCCACTTGTGCATCATCTGCAGTTCCGTGCCGTCCTCAAGGATACAGACCGTCTCCTCGACCGTGAAACTGCCCTGCTTGATCTCTTTGATCTTCCCGGCATTCACGTTCGGGGGCACCATAATGCGGTGCATGATGTTGGTCTCCTGCACCTCGCCGATGATGGTGCCCGGTTCGACCTCGTCTCCGCTCTTTTTCACGGGCACAAAGTCCCATTTTTTCTCGTGCGACAGGCCGGGTGCCGAAACACCGCGCTCGATGAAATCGCCCATCTTCTCCATGAGCACTTCGAGCGGACGCTGAATCCCGTCGTAGATACTGGTCAGCAGCCCGGGGCCGAGCTCAACTGCAAGCGACAGCCCCGTATTTTCCACGGGCTCACCGGGCCGGATACCGGAGGTATCCTCATAGACCTGGATGATCGTGTTGTCACCCTGGATCTTGATGACCTCTCCCATCAGCTGCTCGTTTCCGACCCTCACCACATCGTACATGTGAGCGTCAAGGCCGACTGCTGTCACAACCGGCCCGGAAATTCGCTTGAGAGTTCCTTTGTTGCTTCCTTTCACTTCCACAGATCAACACCCACTGATCTCTTAATTCTCTCTCTCATCGACAATCCGCCTTCCTCGCCGCCGATGGTTATTACTGTCGGCCGTACCGATTCCTCAAGGGTGGTGCGGAGCCGTGGCGGGAGCCGCTCCATATCGCTTCCCTTCAGAACGAGAATGCCGATATCATCACTGCCAAGAATGGTGGTGATATGCTCGACAAATTTTTCGTCCCGGTTGGCAGCATACGTGCGTTTGATACCCGCAAGCCTGAAGCCCAGGATGAAATCGCTGTTTCCTACAACTGCAATCTCCATGGTTACACCACCAGATAACTCTGGATCCGCT
Source organism: Methanoculleus sp. SDB (assembly GCA_001412355.1). Taxonomy (NCBI): domain Archaea; kingdom Methanobacteriati; phylum Methanobacteriota; class Methanomicrobia; order Methanomicrobiales; family Methanomicrobiaceae; genus Methanoculleus; species Methanoculleus sp. SDB. The sequence goes on along the minus strand of LKUD01000049.1, from coordinate 17,861 downwards.
CTGTCGGGAGGTGTGCCTCCTTGCCGCGTGCGAGCGACCTGAGATTCTGTACTTCGTACTTTTTCTTCTCCAGATACACGAGAACCGGGCATATTGAGAACGGGTACCGCTTCGAGAGGCGCTCCATTTCAGCAAGCATGATGCGGGTAAGCTCTATCTCGATCTCATGAATGGGACGGTGGTTCCTGATGTCCTCCAGAAGTCCGGTGACGGATTGGAGTCCGCCCTTTTTCTGGACGGCATCGATAAAATCACCGGCATTCTCGATGGCGGCGATACGCTGCAGCTCATCAATCGAAAACGATCCGCCCGGGATCATCAGGGTCCGGATATCTCCTTCGACGGTACCGGATCTCAGGCGGAACAGGTTCTGAACATTCATGAAATCGATCTCGAGCCGGATGTATGCGAGGAATGCAAACCCTCCCTTCACTCCCGATTTCGCGTCGATCAAAAGTTCGTTGTAGAATCCCTTGTAGAGCTCGTTTTCGAGCTGTGCAAACGATCCGGTCTCGAGCGCTCCCGGAAGTTCCCGTTCGAGAACGGGGTAGAGCCGTTTTCCCTTCATCGCGTCTGCGATCCGTTCCACCGAATCTTCGGCAAGAAGACGGTCCAGAAACGCCCGGTTCAGCTTCCCGGCAGGGATGAGAACCTCCTTGATTCTCCCCGCGGAGACACCCTGCTGCTTCCCGCGCAGGATTGTCAGGAAATTCTGGATATCCCACCTCCGCAGGTAGCTCTGCATGAACTGGTGCAGGGCACCGGGAGTGATTTCCAGAATTTTCTGGTATTCTTTGGCAAGGTTCCAGCTGAGCGCGACTTCCACGAGATCAATCCCTGAAAACGATGGGGAGAGCTCATCAATCTCAGCCTTATACTCGGTTTCCTCAATGAAACGAGTTATTTCGGGAAGGCTCATGTTCAGCATCCGGAGATAATCCTCACGGGGCAGGAGCTTCGCTTTCCGCACGCGCATCCGTGTACACACGTAGGTGTAAGGACCCGGTCCCAGACTTACTTCGGCCATATAGCGGCCTCCTTACCGAAACAGGATATCGGATGCATCCTTCAGACCTGATTCCCATACCTCGGAGAGGAAGGTCGGGTAACTGAAGTCGAGCTGCAGTTCCCCGTCCTTGCTCTCCGCGATGATTCCACCAGCAATATCCACAGTGTCTCCCAGCGTGAATCCGGCAAGGCCCTTCAGCCCCGTGAGTGCGTCCTGCACCGCGGGCCGGTCCCGTGCGTTGCAGTAAATGACTCCTCCGGACAGTTCCTTGGCTGCACGTTTACACAGCTCACGAACCGCTTTTTTATGGAAATCCTCTGGCAGATCGGCGATGGCTGCCACTGTGGCTGTATATACCTGATCAAGGAGATCTTTCTGGACGTTCAATGTGTTGCGTTTCACGACGAGGTTTGCAGCCGCCACTTCCTGCGTGAGGATCCGGCCGGTAGTGCGTTCTACCTCGTCCTGAACAGAGAGTTTAACGGATTCGGCTTTTTCCTGAGCAGCCGAGAGGATGGTTGTCACCTCGGTATCTGCTTCGCGCCGGATCCGCTCCGCTTCGTTACGCCCTTTTTCCCTGATCTCACCGACGACAGCATCCAATGCCATTGTAGATCTCCCTAGAACAGCAGCAGGAGTGCGACGACAAGACCGAAGATGACAATCGTTTCCGGAATGACCGTAAAGATGAGCGCAAGACCGAACATGTCCTTGTTCTCTGCGGTAGCGCCCACAGCTGCGGCACCAATGCTCATTTCTGCAATACCCGTAGCAATACCGGTCAGCCCGACCGCAAGACCTGCGCCGACTGCCTTAAGTCCCATTGCCGATGCTTCTGCTACTTCGAGTGTCATAGTTTCAACTGCCATTATGAATCCTCCGTAAATCTTCTTTTCATGCCAAATGGATGGTATTTCAGTCCCCCACCTTTGTAGAATTTGGTGAAGAACTCAACATAGTGCAACCTGATTGAGTGCAGTCCGCCCCCAAGCAGGCCGAGTGCCGTATTGAGTACGTGCCCGAGAAGGAACAACACCAAGCCGGCAATGATGATGACGACCCCGAGCGGGGTCAGATGTTCGATTTGTGGTTCAATCAGCATGCCGATCGAGATGAAATTCACGACCATCGCGATGGCAACTGACGACAGTCCGACTGCTACAATACGAGCATAGGACAGAAGGTGGCTGAGGATCGTCGGAAGCTCAACCACTTCGAGTGCATTTTCCTGGGCGATCGCAATAACGCCTGCCACGACGAAGACCGCCCCTATGACCGCTGCGACATTGAGGCCGGCAGCAATAACCGGGAGAGCGGTCAGATCGGGCATAATGGGAAGCGGAAAGATCGACCAGATCATGAACAGGAGACCCCACATCGTGGCGAGCCAGCCGGCATTGGCAATTAAGACCTTGGTTGCATGCGAACCATGGTACAGTCTGCGTGCATTCGCCATGCCGAGAATCCGCCCGAGCGAGATGTGAAGAATGCCTATCCATACGGACATGATCATCAATTCTGCAACCTGGGGGCCGTGGCCTCCTCCATGACCGCCGATATTAAGATGGCGGCTGAAGATAATCGGCGGCCAGGGTAGTGCAAATCCGATGAATTCGCTATACAGGATACCAAAGAAAATACTTGAAATACTTGCGTTCCTGAGCGTGTCAAGCAACCTTCCTGCGGCATCGCCCTTCAGGAATTTCCGAAGGCCGATACTCATCACAAGCAGGATAAGACCATAGGCGACATCCCCGAGAATCAGCCCGAAAAAGATGGGAAACACGATGGAGACCATCAGCGTCGGATCGAGTTCGCGATATCGCGGACGGGAATACGCATCCATAAGAATTTCTGTCGGGCGGGAGAACGACGGATTATCGTACTCGACGGGGACGGTGTCCCGATCGTAGTCGATCTCCAATTCCGAAATGAAAACCTTCCCGTCTGTCGCCTTCCGGAGCGCTTCGGTAAGGCCCGGAATATCTTCTGACAGTACCCAGCCCTCCGCGACAAACGCTTCATCGGTGGTGGCGAACCGCAACGGTACTTCCGTCTGCTCAACTTCTGCCGTGAGTAGTTCGTCGCATGCCACCAGGAACGCAGAATTCGCTTCTTTCTGTGCTGCCAGACGGTCCGCAAGACCGGTGATCTCAGCCTCGAGCCGTGTAATTTCCGCTGTGTACCAGGCAATCCGGTCGGCGGGATATCCCGTCTCTTCCGGAACCGCCACCGCCTGGAAACGGGCTTCGAGGAGCGTTCGCTCCACCTCGTCCTTCGTCTCCAGCGGCACGACTGCCACCAGGAAATTCCCGGGAACGGTATCGGTAAAGTACTTTTCATGGGGAACGCTCAGCATTACATCCGCCAGGATGTGCCCGGCGAATACGAAAAAGCGTTCATATCCCCGATACAGTTCCATGGGAAGGGGCACGGCAACAAACGGCTGAAGATCACGGATCTTCTGCCCGTATTCCCGCAGGGTCGTTTCGAGCTTCATTTTATTCGCGTTGAGATTCTGGATTTCTGTTTCAATCCCAGGAAGATCTCGGTCAATACGCGAACGCAGCGTGCTCACGGAAATACGGGCTGTCGGTTCGACACCTGCCCGATCGATACCCGCTGAGCTCACAACCGACCGTACGCGAAGAACTTCACTCGACACGGTGCCGGCTCCGGGGAGCGGCATGCCGATTCTGAAACCCTCGTACCCTTCCTCTTTCTGCTCGACAAAATCCTCGATATGAAAGATTTGACGACGGTACAACTCACGGATCACGGGCTCAAGCTGTTCCTTTGAGGCGGCTATCAATAGCCGGCTCATCGGTCGAGCCTTAAACATTCAGCTGCCCCTTGAACCGTTCTACAAGTAATTCAACCGCTCTGCTGAGATTCCCGACTGCTGCGGATCTCATGGCGGCTGTACCCTGCTCACCCTTTTTGAGGGTTTCTTCAAACTTCTGCGCTGCATCATTTCGGGCATCGGCGAGGCACTTCTTCCGGTAATCCTCTACATCCAGCTTTGCTTTCTGGACGAGCTGATCGGCCTCCTGTTCCGCACTCGCAATGCTGCGTTTCTTCTCTTCCTCAGCAGCGCTGATCATTGATTTGTACTCTTCTTCTGCCTTTTTGATACTCTGTAGGACCTCAGTCTTCATCCAACCCTCCTCTCACGGCAATACAATAACTCATGATAAGGATGGTTAATATGTGTTGTTATTTTCATATTCGCTCAGTCTGCATCCAGATGCAAAAACGAGATTTCCTCTGGAAAACCTTCGACCGTAACGCCTCCCGATACACCTCTGATGCGGATTCCTGCCAGCTCCTCAGATGTGCAGATCAGGTGCTGTTCGGGGTGGGTTCCCCGCCTTATTGTACAGTTTCCGACCACTTCGGGCCCTGCCGAAACGACCATCCTGATATGCGGCGACCCAGGGTGATCACGGGGGAGAACAACAAGGGGCATGTGATAGGTACGGACAATTTCAAGGAGCATGATCGCCAGACGAACAGGGCCGCCTTCCGGTGCAGAAACCACAACCACGTCATCGGGAGCGAGAGGCTGATCGATCTCGGCACGGAGGGTTTCCAGATGAAGGATAAAGCCCTCGTTGACTCTGCCGACTAAAATAAACGAATGGCCGCCTTCAATGAGAAGCAGATCACGAAAAAGTGGAATATTCATAGCGGAACGACATCATGTGAACCGCATGCAGGACATTCGGGAAATTTGCTGGTAAACGCGATAGCGCATTCATTGCAGCGGAACCTCTTCGGACCTTTCCCTTTCATCTGCCTTTCAATATCCTCGTCGTTACTCTCAAAGTCCACGTTGGACGCGCCGCCAGTCGTACACATGGTCCATCACCACCTCCTCTGTTAGCCGCACATGCTATATAGGTGTTGTTCATCGGAAATTTCCGCGCCGGATTCGGGCGAAATCGCCCGCTCACGCATGGAACCGGGACTCACACGATCCCCCGGCCATTATATCGATATACCGACCAGGTGGAGGATAACCACCAGTACGGCACCCGGCAGCCCGCCAAGAGCACAGACAATCACCGTCGCCCATGTGATCGGGATCTGCCCGATGCCCAGAAAATCAAACTGGTTGAGCAGGAAGAGGGTGACAAGACCGATAATCGAATTGATGATGAGCGTGGACGCCTTCTTCAGGAAATAATATATCCCCGCCGCCACCGCGATGGCCACAATGATGGTCAGGATTGCTTCTATCATCCTACTTACCAATGATCTGCATGCTCTTGAATCTTACCGGGGGAAGGATCATCGTTCCGACAATCCGGTTCTCGCGGCCGAGGCCGTCGACACGGCCGAGCATCTCGAAGACGTTCCCGGCGAGCATGGCGGACCGTATCGGCGTGTCGAAGGCGCCGCCTTCCATCCAGAATGCATTCGAGAGCTCGACGGAGAAGTCACCCGTGATCGGGTTCGCGGTGTGGGCACCCACGAGATCATGTGCAAAGATCGCACGTTCTTCCGCAATCTCACACCGCGGCCCTTCCAGCAGAACATTCCGCACCCCGATGGCCGGCGAACCGCCCGCACCGCCGCGGACGGCGGAGCCCGTCGTCTCTTTGCCGTACCGGTACGCTGTTTTCAGGTCGTACGCAAAGCCGGACAGCACACCGTCTTTGATAAATTCGAGACGCCGTGTGGGGACGCCTTCCGCATCCCAGAGCGTGCTCCCGAGTCCCCGTGCATGCGGATCGTCACTGACGGATAGTGTTTCCCCGATCACCTGCTCACCGAGGCGGCCGGCGAGAAACGACCTGCCTGCATGAACATTCTTTCCCGAGAGCGCCGGGACAAGGACGTGCCCGAGGAGCTGGGAGAGAGCGACGGGAGAGAGAATAACATCGTGGGTGCCGGTCGCAATGTCGGTGCCGCCCACCGATTTCGCTGCATAAAAGGCTGCCTGCTTCCCCACATCAACGGGATCGACATCGAGGAAACACGACCGGTCGAATTCATAGCCCGTCGACGTGCCCGAGATTGCCTCGAGCGATATGCCGACACCGGTCTTTTCCATCGAATACCACACGCCGGCACTGTTTGCTAGGGTCAGGGAGGCTCGTGACAGGGCTGCCGACCCGCCGACCACATCGGCAGGGTAGGTGGCCGCACCGGCAAGCAACCCCCGGAGCATGTCGCGGGCCGGTTCGATCTCGACACGGACCGCCGGATCGAAGACCGGCACGCCGCCTTCGAGGTGCGCCGGGGCCGGCAGACCGTGCCATTCCTGCGGCGTAGCGAGCCTGCCTCCCGCAATTGCGGCTCCGAGGCATTCGCGCCATTTTTCCGGATCGTTCGTGCTCGAGATCCCGATGCGGCCGCCGCTGACTGTCCTGATACCCAGCCCCCACGACCGTGAGAGGTGAGCTTCTCCCACAATCGTCTGTTTCAGGTCGGCGGAGACGGACGAGCCTTCCCCGAAGAACACTTCGACCTCGTCGGCGAGACGGGCACCCTCCCGGAGAATTGCCTCGATCACGCTTCCGGAATCAGGATCATTACGCACCGGAACCACCCACCACCGCGTCTTTGAGAAGGATATGAGGGGACCCGTCGCTTACCGGTACGCTCTGTCCGCTTTTTCCGCAGAATCCCTGATGCATCTGCCTGTCCTGTGCGCACAGTACGATGGAATGCAGCGTGTGCAGGATCTCACCCGAGAGGGAAACGTCCCGCACCATCGCGCCCAGTTCCCCGTTTTCGACACGGTATCCGTATTCCGCGTTGAACTGGAATATGCCCCGCCCGGGATCAACCTGTCCGCCGCGCGAGCCTTTCAGGAGAATTCCGGTGCCGCAGCCTTCGAGAACTTCTTCCAGCGATGCATCCCCGTTTTCGATGAAGGTGTTGCTCATCCGTACAATCGGAGAATCGCCCGCCACTGCACGGGCATGCCCCGCCACACCGTCGCCGACGGCAGCGAGGGTCTGGCGGTTGTGGAGATAGGCTGAGAGGACGCCCTTCCGGATGATCTCCGTCCGCCGGACCGCTACGCCCTCGGCATCGACGGGTTCGAACCCAAATTCAGGGAGTGTCGGGTCGTCGACGATGGTGAGGATTTCATTCCCGATCTTCTCCCCGATTTTTCCCCGGATCACGGAACTTCCCTCTTTCACGAGATCGCCCTCGCTTGCATGTCCGATGGCTTCGTGAGCGAAGACACCGGCGAGTTCGGGATCAAGAACCGCGTGCATGCGCCCTCCTGTCGCGGGCCGTGCATCGAGGAGGGCGACCGCCCGCTCGGCAGCCTCCAGCCCCATCGCCTCGCGGTGCCGGAGGTTCAGCCCGCTAATCGTGTGCTCGCTTTCGCGCCCCATCTGCATCAGGTCGCCTTTCCGGGCGATCGCGAGGACCGAAAAGCCGCACCGCGAGATCTCGTACCTGTACTCCTGACCGCTGCTGTCAAGGAAGGCGACCCGGTTTATCCCTTCGATATAGCTGCCGCGGGTGCTCGAAATGCCCGGAATACGGGCTGCCGCCTCGATCGAGGCAAGAAGATCGCGTTTCTCCTCAAGGGACACGTCACGGGGATCTTCGCGGTGTGCCGGTACGGGGAGGATTCCCGACGGCGCATCGGCGAGCCTGACCTCTTCCTCGGTGACACGGGCGAGTTTCATCGCACGCCCGATGCAGTCCTCGATATCCGCTTTGCTGCAGGACGCATAGTTGTCGATGGTGAGGATCCCCCAGCCCTTTCCCGCGAGCACCCGGAGTACTGCCTTGTCAAAAAAGCTGGTTCCGGCCGATTCCACAACAGTGTTGTCGATATCGATGTGGGTGGTCTCGCCTCCCACGTGCCGGATATCCCAGTACCGCGGCTCCTCCATATCCTATACCCCCGAAGGGGCTGTGAGGGTCGTCTCAAACGCAGCGGGAGTGGCCTTTTCCGCAATCTTCCGGATTTTTGCGAGGAAGCCCTCCCGGTTCTCCGGGACGAGTGCGATCTCGAGCACTTCCTCGATTGTTTCGACAGGGACGACTTCGACCAGCGACTGGTACCGCTCTTCGATGAGCACATCGTCGCGGTTGGCATACGGGATAATGACTTTTTTAATCCCCGCCTTGGCGGCAGCCTCGATCTTATAGGTGACGCCGCCCACGGGAAGGACGTTGCCGCGGACGGAGAGCGACCCCGTCATGGCGATGTCCTGCCGAACGGGAATGCCCTCGACAGCGCTGATTACCGCAGTCGCCACACTGATGGATGCCGAATCACCCTCGACACCACCGTAGGTGCCGATGAACTGGATGTGGACATCGAGGTTTTTGATGTCTTTTCCCGTGAATTTCTTTATGATGGCGCTCACGTTTTTGATGGATTCCTGGGCGATCTCCTTGAGCATCCCGGTCGCAATCACGGTGCCCGTCGCACCCTGCGTGGGCGTGACTTCCGCCATGATGGGGAGTACCGAGCCCGAGTCGGTGCCCATGACCGCGAGGCCGTTCACCCGACCGATGGACGTGCCTTCAATCACGGTCAGTTCATACTCGCGGCTGCGCCGGATGTACTCGTCCGATACCTGATCCTCGATGGAGCGTGCCATCTCCTTGGCCCCGATCACGTGCTCCGCGGTCGTGACGTCGGCACCCTGCTGCCGTGCGAGGTCGCCTGCGACACGGATCAGCCCGCCCATGTCACGAAGTTTCAGGGTCAGGTGGCCCTTCCGGTTGCTGCGCCTGAGCCCCTCGCGTATGATCTCCTCTATCGCACTCCTGTTGAAATGCGGGATTTTTCCGTCGTTTTTGACTTCCTGCGCGATGAACCTGATGAACTTCCTGCGGTTGTCGGGCGTATCCTCCATCGTCTCTTTCATGTAGACTTCATACCCGTACCCGCGGATACGGGAGCGGAGTGCGGGGTGCATGCCCTGCATCGCATCCAGATTCCCTGCCGCAATCATCACGAAACGGCACGGTACGGGCTCCGTCCTGACCATGGCACCGCTCGAACGCTCGCTCTGTCCGGTGATCGGGAATTCGCCTTCCTGAAGTGCCGTGAGGAGGTTCTGCTGAGAGTGGGGGGTGAGGGTGTTGATCTCGTCGATAAAGAGCACGCCTTTGTGCGCCTTGTGAATCGCCCCTGCCTCGACACGGTCGTGCGAGGGTGTTTCCAGACCGCCGCTCTGGAAAGGATCATGGCGCACGTCCCCGAGCAGGGCACCCGCATGCGAACCCGTGCCGTCGATAAACGGCGCCGTTGCCTTGCCGTCGTTGGATATGAGCAGTTTGGGAACCATCGCCTCTTCGCGGGGTGTCGAATACTTCAGTGCCATGAAGACGAACGCGGCCGCGATGATGCCCATCAGCCACTGCATCGTGATGAAGGCGTACCCCACAATACCGAAGATCAGGAGCATGATGAGGGTGTTTCTCATCTGCATCCGTTTCCGGACCTCGTTTTTATGTGCCGCCACAATCTCTTTACCGCGGCCCGCCTTGACGGTCCGTACAATCGGTGTATTCGAATCCTCTGAATTCGGGTAGATCAGGATATCCTGCATCTCCTCTTTGGGGAGGAGCTCCGCCATTGCCTTTGCAAGCATGGATTTGCCGGTGCCGGGTGTCCCGATCATCATCACGTGCCGCCGCTGCACCGCCGCCTTTTTTATCACCTCGACGGCATGCTCCTGTCCTATCACCTGATCGATCAAACTCGTGGGGATATCGATATCGGAGGATGTATCTATCTCCAGATCATCGAGGACGATTTCCTCGAATTCGGGCTCATCCTGATTCGTTATTGTGGTATCGTGAACCGTATCATCTGAATTTACCATGAGCGGATTTACCTCTCTTCACGAATAGTTCTTTAATAAATCATTCCTGATACTTTAAGTACTTTCTAGAAAAGGTAATGCAAATGAAAGTAATATGCACGGAAAAATCCCAGATTCTCGGAAGCCGCCTCGCCGCAGCCCTGGGAGCCGATATCACTGACGCACGTTTCGCCCGTTTCCCCGACGGAGAGCTATATGTCCGGGCGGGAGGGCTCGATATGGAGATGGTGGTTGTGGGAAGCATTGTCGACAGCGATTCGTTCGTCGAACTCCTGCTGCTCATCGATGCATGCGCTGACGCCAGGACAACGCTGGTCATTCCGTATATGGGCTACGCCCGGCAGGACAAACAGTTCAATCCCGGGGAGCCCGTCAGTGCACGGGCGATCGCACGGGCGCTCAGCCGCGGCGTCGACCGCGTGATAACCGTAAATATCCACGAGGATTCCGTGCTCTCCCATTTCGACGTACCGGCCGTATCAGTCTCCCTCGCTCCCGACATCGGGGCATTTCTCGGGACGACGGGATTCACGAATCCCCTCATTCTGGCACCTGACGGCGGTGCGGCGGCATTCGCGGGAGCAATCGCAGCAACGGGCGGCTGGGACTGCGACGAGCTTGCAAAGACCCGGCTCTCCGGTGACCGGGTCCGTATCGAGCCGAAGAGCATCGCGGCGGCGGGCCGGGAGGTCGTGATCGTGGACGACATCATCTCGACAGGCGGCACTCTTGCGACGGCAACGGGCATGCTGTACGAGGCCGGTGCAGCCGCCGTCCATGCCGCCTGCGTCCACGGCGTACTGGCGGGCGGAGCGTATGCCCGCCTCTGCCATGCGGGTGTCCGGTCGGTTACGGCGAGCGATACCATCGAATCCGCATCCAGCGGTTTCTCCGCCGCAGAACGTATTGCCGCGGAACTCCTGATATCATGATCAGGATAGACGGGTCATACCTGGAAGGGGGCGGCCAGATCATCCGCGGAGCGGTGGCGTTCTCGGCCCTTGAGGGAGTACCCGTCGAGATAATCAATATCCGGAAAAACCGTCAGAATCCCGGCCTTGCCCCCCAGCATATCGCAGCCGTACGGGCAGTGGCCGGGGTATGCGGGGCCGAATGCACGAACCTCGTTCCCGGAAGCACGGACCTCGTCTTTACCCCGCATGAGCTCACCGGGCAGGATCTTGTCATCGATGTCGGCACGGCGGGCAGCATCGCCCTTGTCCTGCAGGCATGGGTGCCCGTCGCACTTGCCTCGGGGGGCCGAATCACGGTCACCGGTGGAACGGAGGTACAGAAGAGCCCGACGATTGAGTACTTCGATGCCGTCTTCTGCGAGACACTCCGCCGTTACGGGGCCGGGATATCCGTCGAGGTGCACGAACGGGGATATTACCCGCGTGGCGGGGGGCGGGTGACGGTTCATGTCAGGAAAACACACCTCCGGCCGCTGACGCCGGACACCCCGTCCGCTCCCGTCCGTATCTTCTCCTGCTCCTCGCGCCTGCCGGCCCACGTCGCCCGGCGGCAGGCAGCCGCAGCCGCACGCCGGCTCTCCGAGCTGCATCCGGCCTGCATCATCGATACGCGTGACGGCCCCTCTCCGGGGAGTTCCTGCACGGTTGTCGCGGGAAGAAAAGGAGGCATCGCCCTTGGCCGCCGCGGCTACCCGGCGGAAGCCGTGGGAACCGACGCTGCCGACGCATTTCTGGATGCCTGCGCGGAGCCGGGTGCGACCGACCGGCACCTTGCGGATCAGCTTGTCATTATTCTCGCGTCGGCGGGAGGGCACATCACAACCGCCCGGCCGACGGATCATACGAAGACCATGTGCCGGCTTTCGGCAGCCTTCGGGCACGACATCTCCCTCAGGGAGAGAGCGGGCGGCATCTGGGAGATAGCTGCATGAGTATTGTTCTCGATGCATCGGCTTTTTTTACGGATGTCCCTCTTACCGGACCCCTGTATACCACCCCGGATGTCGCCGCCGAACTGAAGGATCTCGCGTCAAAATGCCGGTTCGAGACACTGCGTGCAGCGGGCCTGCAGGTCAGGGAGCCCGCCCCCGGAACGGTTGCCGACGTGCGGGCGGAGGCGGTGCGGACGGGTGATGCACCCGTGCTTTCGGAGACCGATATCGGCGTTATTGCTCTCGCGATCGACCTTGGCGCCACCGTCTCCACGGACGATTTCGCGCTTCAGAATGTGGCGATGCGCATGAACGTTCCTGTGCAGCCGATCCTGCAGCGCCGGGCGAAACCACGGCAGTGGCGGTACCGCTGCAGCGGATGCGGCCGCTATTTTAAAAATGAAGGGACATGTGAATTCTGTGGAGCGCAGATAAAAAGAAGGCTTAAATAGATGGTGGCAAACCTCTTCCGCATGTCATCCCTCGAAGAGTTGATCGCGAAAGCCAGAATGCTTCAGGCAAAAGGCCACAGCCCGAGCCAGATCGCCGATGAACTTTCGCTCTCGATGGAGACGATCACCTGGCTGCTCACCCAGAAAAAAGGTTCGGAGGTGCCCAAAGACATCCATATCGACTGGTCCGGTGTCAGTTCCCACGCCGATATGCTCAGGAGCATCGCCACGATGATGTTCACACGGTGGTACCACGCGTGCAGTTCCCCGCAGGGAGGTGCGGAGGAACCCGAATTACCGACCGTCGTCATCGGTGTGGCGCAGTCGGGCATTCCTCTCGCAACACTCATCGCCGCGGAGATGGACCTGCGGTTTACCATGTACTACCCGAAAAAGCATGCTCCGGGCGACAAACCGGTCGGTTCCGTGAGCGATAACTTTTCAAAGGTTTCGGGGGAGCGCTGCCTCATCGTCGACGACGTGATCACGAGCGGCAATACGATGCGGGAGATCGTCGACTTCCTGCATACCCACGGTGCCTACCCCGTCGGGATCTCCGTTATCTTCGACAAACGCAACCTCCGTGACGTGGATGGCGTGCCGGTCTGTGCGCTGTTTAAGGTGTCGCGGATTGACTGAACTCTCCTGAGGGGGACTGACCCCCCTCCGTGGATGCCGGTTCCAGCCGAAAACCGTCCGGGGGCACTTCGATCTCAAAACGCGCTCCGTTCCCTTCCGTGCCGGTTTCACGAATCGTCATCCCCGTGATGCCGAGGATCTCCCGGACAAGAAAGAGGCCGAATCCCGTGTTGCGCCCGACACCCCTTTTAAATATATCCTTTTTTTCCGGTTCCGGGACGCCGACGCCATTATCCTCAACGATGATCACAGCGCTGTCATCGCGCCGCTCCCAGCTCACATAAATCCCCGTGACATGCTCCCCATGCCGGACGGCATTGTCTAAAAGATTGAAAAAAACCTTCTCAAGCAGAGGATCGGCGTAGATTTCCAGCGCTCCTGTCGTAATCTCGAGAGTGATGCCAAGCATCGGAACGGAGAGCGCCGACAAGCGCACAATCGCAGCCACGTTCTGCCAGAGGGGGCTTCTCACACCCATATCCTGATAATCTCGGGTAAAGGATATCTGGCGCTGGATGGTATCGGCAAGTGATCGTATCCGCTCAAAATACTTGCGCATCCGCTCATCGTCAGGAAGTATTTCGTCGAGAAGGTAGAGGTACCCGAACATCCCCGTCAGTTTGTTGAGGATGTCGTGGCGGGTGATATTGGCAAGGAGATTGAGCTTTTTATTCGCTTCCTCGAGCCCTGCCCGTGCCATGTACATCCCGGTGATATCCATTAAAATACCTGTCATGCGGTACGGCCGTTTGTGGCCGGCGCGATACTGTGCCCTTCCGACGCTCTGTACCCATTTCCACCGCCCGTCCTTACACCGGACGCGGTATTCCACGGTGAAAAACGGTATTTTTCCCAGGAGATAATCTTCGGTCGTCTGCCGGATCCGTTCACGATCATCGGGATGAATGAGCTGTTCGTAAAAATTCTTCTCACCTGAGAATTCTTCCTCGCTGTACCCGAGCTGCTCGGCCCACTGCCGGTTAAACGTTTCATCCCCGGTTTCCATGTCACGGTCCCAGATCCCGATTCCCGCTCCTTCTATGGCAAGCTTGAGGCGTTCCTCATTCTCACGGTGCAGATCCTCGGATCGTTTGCGGGCGGTGATGTCCCGGACCACGCCCTCAATGGCAATGAGATCCCCTTCCGTGTTGAAAACCGGGACATCGAGCTCTTCGGTCCAGATTATCCGCCCGTTCTTCTTGATCCGCTGAAGCTGTACGGGCCTCTTTTTCGGGATATTGCCCTGCAAAACAGAGCGGAACCGCATCTGGTCGTCGGGGTGGACCGTGTTCTTTCCCAGATCCGGATCAGCGTAGAATTCTTCCGGGGTGTAGCCGGTAATAGCCGCCGCCGCAGGGCTTATATAAGTAAATCTCCGTGACGGAGTGAGTTCATACCGGAAAATCATGTCGTGAACGTCATTTGCGAGGCGCATGAGCCGTTCCTGGTTCTCCCGGATCGTTTCCTCCGCAATTTTTCGTTTCGTGATATCAAAGACGACTCCCTGAATGGAGACGGGCGTTCCGGTATGGTCGGTGATATTCTGGATCTGGTCATGCACCCATGCCAGGTTTCCGTCACGACGCACAATGCGGTATTCCCGCTCGGTGGAATAGAAGGGAAATCCCCGTATCTTCTCGTCCGAAGCGTTGAGCAGGGCGCGATCCCCCGGAAAAACGATCTCCTCGAGTCTGATGACACCCTGAAGAAAATCCTCCTGCGAATAGCCGGTGATCTTCAGTACCGCACCTTCGAAAAAGACGGGAGTCCCGTCAGTCTTCATTTCATATGCGATGCCCTTGAAATTTTCAAAGAAAGACCGGTGCCGCTCTTCGCTCTGCCTGAGCGCCTCCTCGGCTGCATGCTGCCGGACTGCCTGCCAGATGAGATGGTGCAGCTTCGTATAGCGGATGTGAGGGTCCCATTCCTTCGACAGGTAGAAATCCGCCCCCAGGCTCAGTGCCGGGAGGGCGGCCTGTTCGTCGCCCCGGTTACTCTGGAGAATAAGGGCGATCGACGGATAGAACAACCGTGCGTCGCGAATGAACGGCATGAGATCGCCTGCCATAACAGTCGTATCAAGAACGGCCGCATCATACCGCGCTGCCTGAATCCGTTCGCGGGCCTCAAATGAGGAGAGGGCCGTATCAACCTGAATTGAACCGGTTTTTTCAAGAAAGAGAACCAGGAGTTCCGCAGAGCAGGGATCATTTTCCACGAGAAGCACACGGATCATATCGAAAAAACTCCGCCTGTGAATCATTCGACACCGTCACAACTATTAAATATTTCCCTCGGCACAATTCTGCCGATCATCGCGTCACGGCGGCAGGCACCGCGGAGTTGCCGGAAATAGCAGGGAGATTTATCCGGTTCAGCTGGCATGCATCAAAGCCCTTATATAGAAGTTTAATTCCACCTGTAAGAGAGAACGGAGGATTTCCTATGGTTGGAACACAGCCCATCATTATTTTACGCGATAACGTGGAGCGCACCCGCGGGCAGGAAGCCCAGCGTTCCAATATCATGGCAGCAAAAGCCATTGCGAGCGCGGTGAGAACAACGCTCGGGCCCCGGGGGATGGATAAGATGCTGGTCGCACCGTCTGGAGACGTCGTCATCACAAACGACGGGGCGACGATTCTGCACGAGCTTTCCGTATCCCATCCCGGCGCAAAGATGATCGTTGAAGTCGCGGAGACGCAGGACGATGAAGTCGGCGACGGCACCACCACCGCCTGCATCCTTGTCGGCGCACTCATGGAGGAGGCCGAACGCATGCTCGAGCAGAAGATACACCCGACCGTCATCTCGAACGGGTTCCGGCTCGGCATGAACAAGGCGCTGGCAATCCTTGATGCAAATGCAATCATTTCGAAGGGCGAGGACCGCGATCTGCTGCTGAAAGTGGCGAAGACCGCCGTCACCGGCAAGTCCATCGAGGGCGTCCGTGATAAAATCAGCGAGATCGTCGTCGAAGCGGTGACAATGGTTGCCGAAAAGAAAGAGGACGGCACCTTTGTTGTCGATGAGGACGACATCAACATCAAGACGATGATTGGTGATCATATCGACGATGCGGAACTTGTCCCCGGTTTCATCATCGACAAGACCCGTGTCGATGAAGCAATGCCAAAAAAGGTTGCGAATGCAAAGATCGCCCTCCTTGCACAGGCGCTTGAGATCTCCAAGACACAGGTGAAGTCCAAGATCAAGATCACCTCCTCGGAGCAGATGCATGCATTCTCCGAGCAGGAGCAGGAGGCGCTGAAAGGCCTCGCCGATAAAATCCGCGCAACGGGTGCGAACGCAGTCTTCTGCCAGAAGGGCATCTCCGATCCCGTGCAGTATTATCTCGCAAAGCAGGGCATCTTTGCAATCCAGGACGTTCCCGAGGCGGATATGAAGGCGCTCGCTAAGGCGGTCGGCGGCACGATCGTCAACAAGCCCGACGACGTCGATAACGGGATGCTCGGCACCGCCAGCATGATCGAGGAGATGAAGGAGATCAAGATCACGAAGGTGTCAGGCTGCGAAAACCCGAAGACCGTGAGCATCCTCCTGAAGGGAGGGAGCCAGGTGCTGATCGACGAGCTCGAGCGTGCCGTCTACGATGCACAGCGTGTGGTGCAGGACGCCCTTGAGGACGGGAAGTATATCATCGGCGGCGGTGCAATCGACACGGAACTCTCGATGCAGATCCGTGACTACGCGTCAACGATCGGCGGTCGGACCCAGCTCGCAATCGAGGCGTTCGGCAGAATTTTTGATTCAATTCCCCGGACTCTTGCCGAAAACTCCGGCCTTGACCCGATCGACGTTCTCGTCGAGCTCAAGAAGGCCCACTCCGCCGGCAAGAAATACGCGGGGATCGACGTGTTCACCGGCAAAGTAACCGATATGTACAAGGCGGGCGTCATCGAACCGCTTCGCGTCAAGCGCCAGGCAGTGCAGAGCGGCGCCGAGGCGGCATCCATGCTCGTCCGTGTCGACGACATGATGATCACCCAGTCCCGGGCGCCCAAGATGTGATCGCCGGGAAAAGAAGATACTCCCAATTTTTTCCGGGACTGCGCACCCGGATTTTTTTATTTTATTTTTTCCGAAAAGGGTCCTTTCAGCCTGCCGGTAACAATTTCGGCCTGTTTTTTAGGCACCGTATCCTGAAAAACGGGATCTCACCTGCGCGTACCGATCACGATCTGCGGCTGGCTTGCGCTTCCGGAAAAACCCAATTCTCACCCGCGGGAGCAGGTGAGCACGATTTCAACGTCTGGCTCCATTATCGGCTTGTCCTGCGGGAGGCTCGTGCCCTTGAAAAAGATCAGCACCGTATCGGGGATAATGCAGTGTGCGAGCAGGGCACCCTCATAGGTGTCGCCGGGCCGGACCGTCCACTCGATCACGCCACCGCCGGGGCGGACGGTCATCCGGCAGACGGCCGGTGGCTGCACTCCGCGGTCGTCATCCCTTTCCGGCCCGGTTCCGAAATCCGGCCTGTCATCCTCGTCTCTCATACTCTCTCACCCGTCCCCCGAATCGATGCCTGACTCCTATCTATGAAAAGGTGTCTCGCACTATATTCACGTTTTTCTTCGTCTCGGTACAGTCCGATCCCTCCGGCCAGGACTGCTGTCCGTCGGGTTCGTTGATGATGGGACAACGATTGGCAGGGCGGTTCCTGAAGGTACCGTTAATAAATGGTTTTATATTAATATATATATAAAAATAGATCGCATTGCATAGAGTTATATTGTGCAATATAAAATATTTTCCCGGTGAGATATCGGGGTGAATATTTTGAGGAAGAAATTCATGGTTTTTCAGATACCCAAAATAGGATTATTGGCTTCGTTTGTCCTGATCAGTATTCTGTTAATAATACCGGTTTCTGCAGAAGCGGGAGAATTTGTCGGGTGGGGAGATAATACCTATGGGGCATTAAATATCCTCTTAGGAGGCGATTTTAAACAGGTATCCGCAGGACGTTATCACAACGCGGCACTCAAGGAAGACGGTTCTCTTGTTGCATGGGG